>JANXAG010000004.1 GCA_025062375.1 Anaerolineae bacterium
TTCTACTTGCCCTTCTCATGGATCCTGACCGTTATTCTCATGTTCACTTACTTCGTCCAGAAGCTTTACGATTACGAGAGGAAAAAATCCCTTTTCGATGAGCTCACCACTATTTTCACCGGGACGGCCACCGGTGTCCTCATTTTGGTGGCTATTTTCTTTTTCTACCGTCCCTTTTTCTATTCCCGCCTCCTTCTCATCTACGCTTTCGCCTTCACCGTTGTGCTTCTGAGTCTGATGCGGTTTACTAGGAACTTTGTACTTAAACTGCTCCGGAAAAAAGGCATAGGGGTCACTCGGGTTCTCATAGTGGGGGCAGGGGACATAGGGCGAAAAGTCATGCGCAATATACTGGCCCAGCCTCACCTTGGATACAAAATAGTGGGGTTTGTGGATGATAATCCTGAAAAGGGACATGGCTACATAGGGCGTTTCAAGGGGCTGGGGGAGCTGGATAAAATACCCCAGATCATCCAGGAGGAAGGGGTAGACGAGGTCATAATAACGCTACCATGGATGTATCACCGGAAGATTCTGGGAATTATGGAACAGTGCGAGCGGTACAACGTCAAAGCCAAGATTGTCCCTGACCTTTTTCAGATGAGCCTGAGCCAGATAGAGGTGGATGACCTGAGCGGCCTGCCTCTTATCAGCGTGAGGCCCTTAGCATTCAGGCGCTGGGAGCAATTCATTAAAAGGGCGATGGACCTGGTTATAGCTTCAGTGGCTCTGGTTGTGTTCACTCCTCTCATGCTCATTATAGCTCTGGCTATCAAGCTGGACTCCCCAGGCCCTGTTTTGTTCAAGCAAGTGCGGGTTGGGAAAGGGGGGAAAGAGTTTGTGATGTATAAATTCCGGTCCATGAGGGGAGGAGCTGAGGAGGAACAAGAACAATTAAAAGAACTGAGCGAGGTTGATGGCCCTATATTTAAGATCAAAAACGACCCCCGCTGCACGAGGGTGGGAAAGGTAATAAGACGCCTGAGTCTGGACGAATTACCTCAACTTTACAACGTATTGAAAGGGGAGATGAGCGTTGTGGGACCAAGGCCACCTCTTCCTTCGGAGGTAGCTCAATATAAGGAGTGGCACAAAAGGCGCCTTGCTGTTTCCCCGGGGATGACAGGGCTGTGGCAAGTAAGCGGAAGGAGCCTCCTGTCCTTTGATGAGATGGTTCTCCTGGACCTTTATTATATTGAAAATTGGTCTCCCCTCCTGGACCTTAAAATTCTCCTTCGCACCATACCCAAAGTTATCATCAGTGAAGGAGCTTACTGAAGGAGGTAAAATGCCCTGGCTTTCGCCTTCAGACCAAAAGGCTTTAACGAAATTCCTTCAAGAGTTAGTAATGATCCCAAGCCCTTCCGGCCAGGAGGGTCCCCTGGCTCGGAGGATAGCTGAGGAGATGGAAAATCTCGGTTTCCCCGAGGTAAGGATAGATAAGGTGGGCAATGTAATAGGCAAGATTGGCTCGGGGAAGAGGCCTATCCTCTTGCTGGATGGACATATGGATACTGTAGAGGTCGGGGATCTTTCCCGCTGGACTCATGCTCCTTACGGAGGAGAAATAGAGGGAGGTTTCCTCTATGGGCTTGGAGCTGCTGATATGAAGGGGGGATTGGCCTCCATGGTCTACGGCCTGGGGGCTCTCCTAAAGGCAGGTGTTGAAATCCCCGGCACCGTATACTTTGCAGGAGTAGTTCAAGAGGAGCCTTCTGAAGGCACAGCCCTTAAGATTTTCCTAGAAGAAGAGGGGATCAAACCCGATTACGCTATAATTGGTGAGCCTTCTTCCCTGCGGATAATCCAGGGGCATAGAGGGCGTATGGGAATAATCGTCACTACCAAAGGAAAAGCCTGTCATGCTTCTTCTCCTGAATTGGGTGAAAATGCTATCTACTCCGCTGCCAGGATAATCTTTGGGATAGAGCTCATGTCCTCCCGTTTCCTGAACGACGCTTTCTTGGGGAGAGGCTCCGCCGCCGTGACTTGGATAAAGAGCGAATCCCCAAGCCGCAATGCGGTCCCTTACTTGTGCTCTTTCTATGTAGACCGGAGGCTCACTCTGGGCGAAACGGAGGCTAAAGCTCTGGCTGAAATTCGAAGCATTATCCTAAGAGAAGGGGTGGAGGCGGAAATAGCGGTAAACGAATATGAAGCCTGTAGTTATACCGGCTATACCTGGAAAGTCCGGGAGTATTATCCTGCTTGGCTTATACCTCAGACCCACCCTTTGGTACAGGCAGGCCTCCGGGCTGTAGAGAAAGTCCTTGGTCTCAGTCCTGCCATTGGGCGCTGGAAGTTCTCTACCGATGGAGCCTACACCATGGGCGAAGCTGGTATCCCTACTATAGGATTCGGTCCAGGGGATGAACAATGGGCTCACTCTCCTGATGAGCGGGTTCGGATAGAGGACGTCTTAGTGGCCGCTGAAATATATGCAGAGATGGTCCTGGAAGTGATGAAGATTTAGCAATTGCTACCGTGTTTACCGCAGGCGGGGTTGAGCGACCCCTCGTCCATACAGTGGCTGGAAATGGAGAAGGGCGAAGCCCCATTCCGGGAGCTTGGGGGTGTCCCCCAAAACCTTAAAAAGGGAGCGATCAGCCAACCTTTGCACTTTGCCCACGAGTGGGACCCTGAACCGTGGCGAACCTTAGGCCCACGAGTGGGACCCTGAACCGTGGCGAACCTTAGGCCCACGAGGGTGGGGAAAATTGGGTGGTCCAGGGGGCGAAGCCCCATGGCAGGGGGCCTGGGGGATGTGCCCCCAGAAACCTTAGAGAAGAACAACCACCTGCTTCACTGCCCTGCTACAGGGGTAAAAGAGAGCTTTCTTGAGGCATAAAGCCATGGGGAAAATTTACGCAACTCTTTTCTTTGTATCTGCCGGCTCGTTAGCTTTTCAAGCAACCCTGATCAGGATCTTCTCGCTGGCCCAGTGGTATCATTTCGCCTTCATGGCCATAAGCTTAGCTCTTCTGGGGATAGGCGCCAGCGGTTCTTTCCTGCACGTCGCCCCCTGGCCGGTTAAGAAGCGCCTGGCGGAACTTATCCCCTGGTCAGGCCTAGCTTTCTCTCTGAGTGTTCTGTTCTCTTACCTCGCAGCCAATTTTATACCTTTTGATTCTTACCGCATCGCCTGGGACCCCTTCCAGTATCTCTACCTCCTGGCCTACTTCCTGGCTATATCCCTGCCCTTTTTCTGGAGTGGGCTTCTAGTGGGAGCCAGCTTAACAGCTTTTCCTGCATATTCTGCCACCCTATATGCAGCAAGCCTTGGAGGTTCAGCTTTCGGTTGCCTGTTGCCCCTGGTGACAATGCCAGCGGTAGGTGGGGAAGGCTCGGTAGCAATCTGCGCTCTCCTGGGAATACCGGGATGGTTAACAGGTCTGAGAAAAGGACGCAAAATTCTCGCTTTCCTCTCAGGATTGGCGCTTTTTCTCCTGGCGATCGCTCCTCCCCCCTTCTTTGAAGTTAAACTTTCACCTTACAAAGAGCTATCTCAAGCCCTTAACCAGAAAGGCACGCAGCTTCTTGCGCGCCGCTGGAACGCTTTCTCCAGAGTTGACGTTGTGGAGATGCCCACCCTTCATTCGGCCCCAGGCTTAAGCCTTTCATTTCAGGGCAAACTTCCACCTCAAAAAGCTATTTTTGTTGACGGGAGCGACCCCTCCCCCGTCACTGCTCTGTCAGAATTGAACTTTCTGGAGCATACCCCTTCGGCTTTGCCCCACATCCTTCGGCCTCGGTCCAAAGTCCTTGTTCTGGAATCAAGGGGTGGATTTGAAGTTCTTACGGCCCTCAAAAAGGGAGCCTCTCACATTACAGCGGTGGAAGGGAATCCCCTGGTGATATGGGCTGTTCAGGAGCTCCTTGGAGACTTTTCGGGAAGGATTTATTCTCACCCTTCAGTTAAAGTTGTAAGCGTAGAGGGGAGGAGTTTCCTCAAAGGCACTGAGGAAAAATTTGACCTTATAATCCTGAGCCTGGCTGATAGCCGCAGGGTGATAACCTCGGGGGCTTTCAGCCTTTCGGAAAGCTACATTTACACCCTGGAAGCTTTTGAAGATTACCTCGATCACCTTACAGACACGGGCATTCTGGTGATCCACCGATGGCTTCAGGTCCCTCCCAGCGAGTGCTTGAAGGTTGCAGCACTGGCCGTTAAAGCCCTGGAGAGAGCCGGCATAGAAGACCCTGCATCCCATTTGGTAGCCTTGAGGAGCTGGTCAACGGTTTTGATCCTTGTCAGCAAAAGGCCTTTTACACCGGAGGAAATTGAACAGGTCAAAGCCTTCTGTCAGGGCAGGTTTGATCTGGTCTATTACCAGGGGGTAGAGGAAGAAGAAACCAACATCTACAATGTGCTTCCTGAACCCTACCACTATCGGGCTTTTACTGAGCTAATGCAGAAGGGGGAAGCCTTCATCAAGGCCTATCCCTTTGAAATTTCACCTCCCACCGACGACCGCCCTTTCTTTTTCCATTTCTTCCGGTGGGTTCAAATCCCTTATATCCTCAGAATGATGGGCAAGGTCTGGATGCCTTTTGGGGGGAGTGGCTATCTGGTTCTCCTGATCCTTCTGGGGGTGGCAACTCTGGCGGCGTTTTCCCTGATAATTTTCCCCCTGAGACTGGCTCCTCTACCGGGTAAAATCCCGCCTCAAATATGGGCTGGGGTCTTTTCCTATTTCGGGTCCCTGGGGTTGGGTTACATCCTGGTGGAGGTGCCGTTGATTCAGAAATTTATACTTTTTTTGGACCGCCCCGTTTATGCCTTCTCTATAGTAATTGCTTCTCTCCTGGTTTCATCGGGAGCGGGAAGCCTCCTTTCGAGGAAAGCGCCGTGGGGTTTATCCCTCTTGACGGTCTCAATCCTGGCCTTTATCTATCCCTGGGGGCTTGCAAAAGTGCTCCCCAATCTTATAGGATTGCCTCTGCCTCTGAGGCTTCTCCTGGCAGGTCTGATTCTATCGCCCCTCGGTTTCTTCATGGGCATACCTTTCCCTAGAGGGGTAGGGGAGTTGGGCAAACGCTGGCCTCACCTTGTGCCCTGGGCCTGGGGAGTCAATGGATGCCTCTCAGTTATAGGTTCAATTGTGGCGGCAATGCTGGCGCTCTCTTTTGGCTTCCGATGGGTGCTTACGGCAGGAAGCTTGGCTTACCTGGTGGCCCTTTTAGCTCAGAGACTCCTTAAGAGCCGTTAAAGTCAAAATCCCTGCTGAGATTACCCCCAGAGCCGCCAGAATAAAGACCGTCCTAACATCCATAGCAGCTCCCAGGAGTCCTGAAAGGCCCATGGCTAAGGTAGTTGAGAAGCTTATGGAGGTATTAACGGTGCTTTCTACCCTTCCCCTCTTCTCATTCGGGACTGTCGCTTGGAGGAGGGCGGCCAGAGTTGCCCTGGCAACCACCACACATACTCCTATTAGAGTGGCCAGAATTAAAGCCATTTCAAAGCGGGAAGAGAAAGCAAAGGAAATAATAGCCGCTCCCAGGGCTATCATGGCTGTCCCTGCCAGATAGTGGGGAGAAGCAAAGCGGGAGAAGAAGCCCAGGGAAAGTCCTCCTATCACCATTCCAACCCCCTGAATGGAGTTGAGAAATCCGAAGCTTTCCGCACTCACCCCCAGGTATTTTTCCACATACGCCACTCCCAGGACAGCGATGCTTCCCAGGCTGAGAGTTGCCACCGAAGCTGCCACCATGATTATCAGTATAGGCCTTTTCTTCTTTATGTAACCAAGCCCCTCTTTGAGCTGGGGCCATATTATGCCCTCTCTGGGGGTAGAGTTATTTACTGGAGGGATTTTAAGGGTGAAGATGAGCCAGGCGGAAAGGAAAAACGTGAGGCTATCCAGAATGAATGCGGAAGCCGGTCCCAGGGTAGCGATGATCAAGCTTGCCAGGGAAGAGCCCACAATGATTGCCAGCATCTGGCTGGCTTGGAGAAGCCCATTAGCGGTGAGGAGCATCTCTCTGGAAACAATGCTGGGGATAACGGCATTGCGAGCTGGGCCAAAGAAAACTCCAGCGATAGACATGAAACAGCCCACCAGGGGAAAAAGGTAAAGCTGTTGAGGACTCCTTGCCCCGATCAAAAAGAGGATGGCTATTCCTCTCAGAATGTCCGAAATTATCATAACCTTCTTGCGGTCAAAGCGGTCCGCCATCACTCCTCCCACAAGGCCCAGGAGGAGTGGGGGAAAGGCTATGGCCATGGCTGTAAAACCAAGCCACAGGGTAGAACCTGAAAGCTTCTGAATTACCACCAGAGCGGCTATAAGGGCTAAAGAATCCCCGATCTGGGAGATAAATTGCCCGATCCAGAGGATTCTGAAATCCCTTATCTTGAAAGCCTCTAAAAAGCCCACTGATTATTTTCCTTTTCCTTTCAGGCGGCGTTTCTTACCCTCTTGATTCTGGAGGATGGGTGGAGGGGCTATTGGTTCCGAAGCCAGGGCCACCGGGAGTACCTCTTCCATCCTTTCCACGAAGATGAATTTAAGTTGCCTACGGATCTTGGGAGGTATCTCCACCAGATCCTTCTTGTTTTTCTTGGGCAGGACAATGGTCTTAACGCCGGCACGATGGGCAGCCAGAACTTTCTCCTTTACCCCTCCTATGGGCAGAATCCTCCCCCTCAAGGTTATCTCACCCGTCATTGCTACATCTTTGTGGACTGGCCTGTTGGAGAGGGCGGAGATGAGAGCGGTGGCAATAGTCACCCCGGCCGATGGCCCATCCTTGGGGATAGCGCCCTCGGGCACGTGGATGTGGATGTCCAGGCGGTCAAAATTCCAGTTAGGAATGCCCAGCTCCCGAGCTTTAGAGCGCGCATAGGAGAGGGCCGCTTGAGCTGATTCTTGCATTACCTCTCCGAGCTGACCGGTGAGGATGAGGGTACCCTTACCCTCCATAAGGGTTACTTCCACGGGCATGATATCACCACCCGCCTCTGTCCAGGCGATTCCTGTGGCCACCCCCACTTCATCCTTCTCTTCAGCCATCCCGTAGGAATACTGCGGTGGTCCCAGGTATTTGGGGAGAGAATTAGCCGTTATGTGGAGGGGAATCTTTTTGCCCTCGGCCACCTTGCGGGCCAGCTTGCGACAGATAGAAGCTATACACCTTTCCAGGTTCCGAACCCCAGCCTCGTAGGTATATTCCCGGATGATGCGGCGGAGAGCCGTTTCCGAAAATTTGATCTGTTCTTTGCTCAGGCCATGCTCCTCCAGCTGGCGGGGGATGAGGAAGTAGCGGGCTATGTGCACCTTTTCTTCCTCCACATATCCGGGGAACTCTATAACTTCCATCCGGTCCCGCAGAGCCGGAGGGACGGTATCCAGAATATTGGCAGTGGTGATGAAAAGCACCTTGGAAAGGTCGTAAGGGACTTCAAGATAGTGATCGTAAAAAGCATGGTTCTGTTCTGGGTCCAGGACTTCCAGCAGGGCAGCAGCCGGGTCGCCTCTGAAATCCAGACCGATCTTGTCCACCTCATCCAGCATAAAGACAGGGTTTATAGTTCCAGCCTGGCGCATGGTCTGGATTATCCTTCCGGGCATAGCTCCTATGTAAGTGCGGCGGTGCCCCCGGATTTCGGCCTCATCCCTTACACCTCCGAGGGACATCCTTACAAACTTGCGCCCCAGAGCTTCAGCTATGGAACGGCCCATAGAGGTCTTGCCGGTTCCAGGAGGCCCAAGGAAGCAGAGGATGGGGCTTCGCATCTTGTTGGAAGCCAGCTTCTTTACAGCGATGTATTCAAGAATACGTTCCTTAGCCTTTTCCAGCCCGTAGTGTCTGGAATTGAGGATGCGGGCAGCTTTCTCCAGATCAATTTCATCCTCGGTAGCCTTGGTCCAGGGCAGCTCCAGCAACCAGTCCAGGTAGGTTTGAATTATCCCGATTTCCGGGGAAGCTGGGGGCATTGAAGCGAGCCTCTCCAGCTCTTTACGGGCTTTCTCCTTTACTTCTGGAGGCATATCGGAATTTTCAATTTTACTTTCCAGTTCAGCTATGAGTCTGGATTGGGAATCCAGCTCCCCCAGCTCATCCTGGATGATCCTCATCTGCTCGCGGAGGAAATATTCCCTCTGGGCCCTATCCATTTCCTCCTGGACTTTAATCTTGATCCTGCTTTCCAGCTCCAGGATGTCCAGTTCCCGGGCGAGGAAGATGCTGAGCTTCTGAAGGCGCTCCAGAGGGTTAAAGGTCTCCAGAAGCTCCTGGCGTCGGGCATTATCCAGCTTTACCGAAGAGGCGATGATATCGGCAAGCCAGCCTGGCTCATCAATGTTCATGGCCGCCACATAGGATTCTTCCGGTATCCCCTCATCCAGCTGGACAATTTTCTCAAAGAGGGCCAGGACAGCCCTCATTAGGGCTTCCGTCTGGATGTCCTTTTCCACGGGTTCTTCCTGGATTGGGACAGCCCTTGCTTTAAGGTAAGGGTAAGTTTGGATAAACTCCAGAAGGCGAACTCTTTTCTGGGCCTGGAAAATTACACTGGCAGCCCCATCGGGTAACCTTATGGGGCGGCCTGGGGTAACCTCAACCCCTATTTCGTAGAGGTCTTGAGGAGATGGGTCATCAACGTTAGGGTCCCTCTGGGCAACAGCAATTATTGTGGAACCAGCCTGAACAGCTGCTTCCACCGCCCGGAGGGACTTGTCCCTCCCCAAATACACCGGAGTTACGGTGTTGGGGAAAATGACCTGGTCTCTTATAGCTACAACGGGGCAAACTAATTCTTCCAGCTCTAAAAGTTCCGGCGCACTCAAACCAGGACCTCCGTTTATTTTATTCCCAAAAAATTTTAACCTAAAAGCCAGCGCTCGTCAAAATGCCTGAAAGCCGCTTGAAGGAAAGCCAGAACTGGGCCTTATGTTATTGACTTGCACCCTGTTTTATGCTATCCTATTTCCCAAGGAGGGGCGATATGGGGGAGCGAGTTCTTGTGTGTGTAGCTTGGCCTTACTGCAATGGGGACCTGCATGTTGGGCACATCGCCGGGGCTTACCTCCCTGCCGATATCTTTGCCCGCTACAACCGCCTCAAGGGAAGGGAAGTCCTTATGGTTTCCGGATCCGATACCCACGGAACTCCCATTACCGTCAAAGCCGAGGAGGAAGGAATAACCCCCAGGGAGGTAGTGGATAAGTACCATCCCCGTTTCATTGAAACTTTCCAGCGCCTGGGGATAACCTTTGATATTTTTACCGAAACCGACACCGAAAACCACTGGCGCGTAACTCAGGAAATGTTCCTGAAGCTTCTGCAAAAGGGATACATCTTCAAAGATTGGATGCAGGCCCTCTATTGCCCTTCCTGCCGGAAATTCCTGGCGGATCGCTATGTGGAAGGGACGTGCCCCTACTGCGGTTACCCTGGAGCCAGAGGAGACCAGTGCGATGCTTGTGGCCGAACTCTTGACGCCATTGAGCTCATAAATCCAAGGTGCAAGTTCTGCAGTGGAACTCCTGAAGTCCGACAAACAGAGCATTTCTTCCTGGATCTACCAAAGCTCAATGAGCCCCTCCTCAAATGGGTTGAGGAAGACAAAGAACACTGGCGCCCCAATGTCCTCAACCTTACTCTCACAACTCTGAGAAGTGGAGAACTTCGCCCCCGCCCCATCACCCGGGATATTGAGTGGGGGATACCGGTTCCTGTCAAGGGCTACGAGCACAAGCGAATTTATGTGTGGTTCGATGCGGTAATAGGCTACTGGGCAGCGACTATTGAGTGGGCAAGCATAGTGGGAAGACCGGAGGCTTGGAGGGAATGGTGGCAGGATCCATCGGTCCGAAGCTATTACTTCATCGGTAAAGATAACATCCCCTTCCACACTATAATTTGGCCGGGCATGTTGATAGGCTATGGCGGCCTCAATCTGCCCTATGACGTCCCGGCGAACGAATATTTGAACGTAGAAAGAAGGAAACTTTCCAAGAGCCGCCGGTGGGTGATTGAAATACCGGACTTCCTTTCCCGCTACGATCCCGACCCCCTTCGTTATGCTTTGACAATAAACGCTCCGGAAACCAGCGATGCTGATTTCACCTGGGAGGAATTCCTGCGGCGCAACAACAATGAACTTGTGGCTACCTGGGGCAATCTGTGCTATCGTCTTATAACCTTTGCCCACCGTTACTTTGACGGCAGAGTTCCGGAGCCCGGAGAGCTCGGGGCCAGGGAAAAAGAATTACTTCAGGCTATGGAGCAGGGCTTCCACAAAGTGGGAGAGCTTCTGGACGCCTGCAGGTTCAGGGCGGCTCTCTCCGAAACTATGACCCTTGCCCAGTTAGTAAACCGCTATCTCAACGAGAAGGAGCCGTGGAAACTGGTGAAAGAGGACAGACCTTCCGCCGCTTCGGTGATTTATACAGGCCTCAAGGCGATAGACTCCCTCAAGACGATGTTCTATCCATTTCTGCCTTTCTCTAGCCAGGAAATACACCGGATGCTGGGTTACCAGGATGATCTTCTGGGCAAACAGTACGTTGAAACCATACAGGAAGAACGCAAGTCTCACCTTGTCCTCCGCTACGATTTCAGCAATGTTAAACTTCGCTGGGAACCCGGGAAACTGGAGCCTGGCCAGCCCCTCGGGGAACCACACATACCCTTTAAGAAGCTGGATGAAAAAATAGCCGAAGAAGAGTTAAAGAGGATGCTGGCTTTAGCTGGTGAAGCGGTTTAAAAGGAGCTTCTGGCTTATAATCCTGGCCGCTTTCGCCCTCAGGTTTCTTCCCCTCCGGTGGCATTCCTTCCACCCAGATGAAGCCCTTTATTCCTGGTGGGCCTCCCTGATAGCCAGATGGGAAGATCCTTTCCTTCTTTCACCCTGGGTGGACAAGCCACCGCTGTATCTTTACCTCCTGGCTTTTTCCTTCAAAGTTTTCGGCATTTCGGAGTTTTCTGCCCGTTTCACAGGAATTTTTGCCGGAACTCTTTCCGTAGCTTTCCTCAGGGCGTGGCTGAAAGCTCTCTATGGAGAGAAAGTTTCCGCCATCAGCGCAACCCTTTTCGCTTTCCTCCCCCTACCGGTGCTTTTTTCCCCCACAGCCCTCACTGACCCCTGGCTCTCCATGTTGATTTTAGCATCCATGTGGATGGCCTGCTACGATAAAAAGCCTTCTCTCACAGCCTTCCTGGCGGGCCTCGGGGCAGGCTTGGCCTTAGGAACTAAACAGCAGGGCCTTTTCTTGGCCCCTTTCTCTCTCTTCCTCACTTCCCACTGCAAGAGGAAGGGTTTCCCCCGCTTTTTCTGGCTTTCAGGCTTTCTAATAATTCTTGTCCTTGTTGGGTGGTGGGATTCGCTCCGGTGGGAAACCCGCCCCAGCTTTTGGGACCGCAGTTTTACAACCTACGGTGGACTCAGCCTCGTCCCCTGGCAGGAACTTGGTTGTAGATTTTTAAAGTGGCTTGAGCTTTTGAGCTGGACCGCCGGGGGACCATTTCCAGCGGCTATCCTTACCATTCTGCTCGCTCTATCCTGGCGGGCTGACCCTCTGCGGGCTAAATTTGACCGGATACTCCTGGGATTTGTGGCGTTCTGGTTTGTGCCGCATTGGCTCTTCAATTTTCAAATCTGGGACCGATACGTCTTGCCTGTAACACCACTCCTCGCTGCCCTCTGGGGACGTGGGCTTACTGCCCTCAATAAGCCGGGATGGAAAATTTTCGCTATCGCTTTAATTCTGAGTTTTAGCCTCTTATCCCTCAGGCCCGACGGTCTTCCCGCTGGAAGCAATTATAGCCTCTACGATGGGATCGAAGAATTGGTCTGCTATCTCCGCGAGAACGCCAAACCGATGACTATCCTCTACCACCGTTACCTTGGATGGCATCTTAACTTCTATTTACACAATACAGGGGTGGAAATCCGCTGGTATCCTTCTCCCGAAGGCTTGGTGAGGGACCTGGAAACTCAAGGTGCGGAAGAGAAACTCCTGGCCTTCACTCCTTTTGAAGAGTATGAACCTGTCCTTCAAGCCCTTAAGCAAGCAGACTATTCTCTGGAAAAGACAGCGGAATTTTCCCGTTCGGATGGCAAAACCTTTAAAGTTTACAGGATATTAACACGGCCGGGAAGTTGGGCTCCTCGCTTGCTCAAGCCTTCGCATGGATTGTATAATTAACTCTGGGCAAGAGGGAGGCGATGGGGGATAAAAGGACCGTTGATGAGCTTTCCATAGAAGAGCTGGAGCGCATCCTCCTTCTCAAAAAGATGGAAGCTCGAGCCAGACAGAGGGAACGGCTGGCTCTGGAGGGAAGGCTTGTGCTCCGAAGCGAACAGAATGCGGGGGCGGCCACTTCCCTGCAGCCCAGACCAAAGGCGCTGAAGCGCTGGCAGGAAAACCTCCTTCTTTCTCTGGAAATTATCGCCTTGATAGGCCTGCTGGCCGTGGTTATTATATCTTTCATCAACATCCATTCCCTGAACCAGGAAGTAGCGCAGGCTCTGGGCGCTCCACCCCCAACCCCAACTCCCATCATTGACGTGGTAATCCTGCCGGGGAGGCCACCTCAGCCTTCGGGAGACCTGCCTGCCCGTTACAGGGACATGGTTAAGCCAGCTCCACCTGTAGTTATCCCCACTCCCAGTCCCGGCGCCCCCACGCGCATTGTTATACCCAAAATAGGCGTTGATGCCCCGGTGGTGGAAGGAGACGGTTGGGAAGAATTAAAGCGGGGGGTCGGACACCACATAGGCTCCGCTAACCCCGGAGAAAGGGGCAACATGGTGCTTTCCGGCCACAATGACATCTTCGGGGAAGTATTCAGGGACCTGCACAAGCTTGATCTTGGAGACGAGATAATAGTTTATGCCGGAGAAGTGCCCTATAGATACATAGTTAAAGCCAAAAAGATAGTGGAGCCAACAGATGTCAGCGTTATGGCTCCCACCACAACCCCCATTGTAACCCTGATAACCTGTTATCCCTATCGGATTGACACCCACCGCCTGATTATAGTGGGAGAGCTTTCTCAGTGAGGTTCCGCTTAGCTTT
Organism: Anaerolineae bacterium; assembly: GCA_025062375.1. NCBI lineage: Bacteria > Bacillati > Chloroflexota > Anaerolineae > Anaerolineae bacterium. Next base: position 13,026 of record JANXAG010000004.1, read on the forward strand.
CCTGCTCATGGGTTTTACTTTTACCATTACCCAGGCCATAATGGTCCGGGAACTGCTGGTAGCTTTTCTGGGGAACGAGCTGTCCATTGGCCTCGTTTTAGGATGCTGGCTTATCCTGGAAGCGCTTGGTAGCCTGATAATGGCCCGTTTCATCCTTCGCTTCAGTTCTCCGCTCCTTTACCCTCTCCTTCAGGTCTTCCTGGCTCTGGCTTTACCTCTTTCCCTGGTCTTGGCTTTTTCGGTGCGAACCCTGCTTGGAGCTGTGCCTGGCCAGGGATTGGGTATAGGGGTTATGTCTCTCACCTCCTTTCTTATCCTTTTGCCCATCGGTATAGTTGACGGAGCCATGTTCACTGCAGCTTCTGAAGCTTTCACCCATTCCACACGGAAGGGGATCCCGGCAGTAGGGGAGGTTTACGTTCTAGAAGCGATTGGAGGGATAGCAGGAGGAGTCCTTTTCACATCCTTTTTTTCCAGTCTCCTTTCTCCTCGGACAATCCTGTTTCTTGTGTTGCTTAACCTCATTTCGGCTTTATCTCTGAGCGTAACTGCGGGAAGAAAGGCTTCAGCGGTTATTGGAATCTTTTTATTAGCCACTCTGACTCTCATGTTGCCGGGCCCAGGTTCAGCAATAGAGCGTATCATCATCGGGACGCAATGGAAAGGATACGAGGTGGCCTTCTACGGAAACTCCGTCTACGGCAATGTAACCGTCATCCGCCTGGGGGAGCAGTATACCCTCTTCTCAAACGGCATTCCCATCGTCACTACCCCTTTCCCCGATCTGAACTTTGTCCAGGATTTAGCTCACCTTCCCCTCCTCTTTGTTCAGGAGACGAAGCAATGTCTTATCGTAAGTGGAGGGGCGGGTGGCTTGATCCGGGAACTCCTCAAATACCCGTGGGAACGGATTGATTACGCCGAACTTGACCCTCTCCTCCTCAGGGCACTGCGGTTTATCCGCACCCCCCTTACTGAAGAAGAGCTGGGCAATCCGGCGGTGGAAGTGCACTACCTTGATGGCCGCTTCCTTATTCGGAAAAGGGCCCGCCTTGAGGGTTCGCCCCCATATAACCTTGTAATCATCAACTTACCATACCCTTCAACGCTCCAGCTCAATCGCTTTTACACCCATGAGTTTTTCCTCCTCGTTCGGGAAGTTTTAGCGAAAGAAGGTGTTCTTGTGGTTATGGCCCCAGGCTCGCTTACCTATCTGAGCCCGGCCATGCGTAACCTTAACCTCTCCCTTTATGCCACTCTGAAGGGGGCCTTCCCTTATGTTTTCCCCATCCCTGGCGATGGAGTTAATCTGTGGTTGGCTTCCGAAGGCATTGATTTTGAAAAGATTGGGGTAGAGGAGCTCGTAAGGCGTGCTCAGGAGCGACCCCTCCAGGGGACTGTGGTGGGGGAAAGGTATTTGAGGTTGCGCTTCGATCCAGGTAAACTTTCATGGTTCAGGAGAGAGCTTGAAGGCGGCGAGGCTTCTGTGAACTTTGACTTGAAGCCCCTGGGTCTTTTGCACGGTCTTGCTTACTGGAACGAGGTGTTTTCCCCCGCTTTTGCGAAATACTTTGAAACTCTTCTCCGGTTGCGGTTCTGGCACTTTGTCATTTTTATAACCCCCTTGGCCTTGGTGTTTCTCTCCCTCCTCTTCTTGCGGAAGTTGAAATCCACTGTTCTTCTTCCGCTGGTGGTGGCTTCTACGGGCTTTGGTGGCATGTGTTACGACCTTGCGGTTATCTTTGCCTTCCAGATTTTCTATGGCTACGTTTACCGTGAAATAGCTCTTCTGGTAGCGGCCTTTATGGCTGGCCTGAGCTTTGGGGGATGGTTCATGAGCAGGAGGGCTGAAAGAGTAGGTAAATGGAGCAAGCTGGTGGAGGTAGAAGGAGGGCTGGTAGCTCTTTGGTTCTTTTTCCCGTTGATCCTGGTGGCTATCTACCGTTGGGGAGGGGAAGCCAGCGTGCCGTTGCTCCTGGCCCTTAATGCTCTGGGTGGGTTTATGGTGGGAATAGAGTTCCCTCTGGCCAGCAAGATCTATTCAGAAAGGCACAGGCTAAGCGAGGCAGCTGGTGTTATGTATGGAATGGACCTGGCAGGGGCATTTCTGGGGTCAATTTTGTTCTCGGTAACCCTTCTGCCTTCTCTGGGCCTTGTGGGAAGCTGCTGGCTTGTGGGTGTGATAAAGTTAGTGAGCTTCACTGTAGTCCTGTTAAGCCGGAGTTTAATGAATCAGCAAGCATAAAAGCCAGGGCTATTGTGCTCCAGGGGATACCTTTGAGGACCATTCCGAAAGCCCCGGGCGAGAGGGTAATTTACCAGCTGATGTTTGTTCAAGGGATTCTTCAGGCTCTTCCTGGCGAAAAATGCGCCGGACGCCGGTTGCAGTGCTTAGGTACAATCTGGCACGGAAGCTCCCGCTCTTTGCTTTCTTTGCGCTCCTGTGGTATAATTTTTTGGGTATAAAGGAAAGCTCTTTAAAAGGTTAATTCTACGCTGCTCCCCAGGAGCCTTCAGGCTCTTTAGAAGCTTCTTTTTACCTCTCTTTCCCCCTAAAAAATTCGGGGAGAAAAAAATTTTTCCGGGCCTTAAATAACCCCAAAGGAGGGGTCAAAAATGGCAATTGAAAAGGAAAAGCTTCTCTGGATGTACGAGAAGATGCGCACCATCCGGGCCTTTGAGGAGAAGGTGGGTGAGCTTTTTGCTGCCGGCAAAATCCCGGGCTTTGTCCACCTCTACATTGGAGAAGAAGCTGTGGCCGTGGGTGTGTGCGCAAACCTCCGGGATGATGATTACATTACCAGCACCCACCGCGGGCACGGCCATCTCATCGCCAAGGGCGGCGATCTCAAATTCATGATGGCTGAGCTTTTTGGGAAGAAGACCGGTTACTGCAAGGGCAAGGGTGGTTCCATGCACATCGCTGACCTGGACCTGGGAATCCTGGGAGCCAACGGAATTGTGGGCGGAGGGCTCCCTATAGCCGCCGGTGCTGCTCTGGCCGCTAAATACCTGGGAACCGACCGGGTCGTAGCCTGTTTCTTCGGGGATGGGGCTGCTAACCAAGGCACCTTCCACGAAGCCCTCAATATGGCCTCTATCTGGAACTTGCCCGTTATCTTCGTGTGCGAGAACAACTATTACGCCATTTCCCTCCACCAGCGCAAACACATGCATGTCACCGACATTGCCGAAAGGGCCAAGGCCTACGATATTCCCGGTGTAGTGGTGGATGGCAACGATGTTATCGCCGTCTACGAAGCGGCCGAAGCAGCAGTTAAAAGGGCAAGGGCCGGGGAGGGTCCCACCCTCATTGAGTGCAAAACTTACCGCTACCGTGGCCACTTTGAGGGCGACCCCATGGTTTACAGGACCAGGGAAGAGGCCGAAGAGTGGATGAAGAAAGACCCCATAACCCGCTTTGAGGCCAAGCTCCTGGAGATGGGGGTCCTGACGCCTGAGGACATAAGCAGAATCCAGGAAGAGATCAAAGCCAAGGTTGAAGAAGCCGTCCGCTTCGCCGAAGAGAGCCCCTATCCTGAGCCGGCCGAAGTCTTTCAGGACGTTTATACCGAATGAAAGGAGGCCAAGATGAGGAAGCTTACCTTCGCTCAGGCTTTGAACGAAGCCCTCAGGCAGGAAATGAGGCGCGATCCCACCATTTACGTGGCTGGAGAAGACGTGGGTAAATACGGGGGAATCTTCGGAGTTACGGCCGGCCTCCTGGAAGAGTTCGGGGAGGAGAGGGTGAGGGATACCCCCATCACCGAAAGTGCCATCATAGGCTCGGCGGTGGGAGCTGCAGCGGCAGGGCTGCGCCCTGTGGTGGAAATAATGTTCATAGACTTCATCGGTGTAGCTCTGGATCAGCTTTTCAACCAGGCAGCCAAGATGAAGTATATGTTCGGCGGAAAGGCCAAGCTCCCTATAGTGGTTCGGACCACCTGTGGAGCAGGGATGTGCGCTGCCGCCCAGCACTCCCAGAGCCTTGAAGCCTGGTTCATGCACATACCCGGCCTCAAAGTCGTGGCTCCCTCCACCCCTTACGATGCCAAAGGCCTCCTTATTTCCTCTATAAGGGACGATAACCCTGTCTTCTTCATTGAGCACAAAATGCTCTACGGTCTCGAGGGCGATGTTCCGGAGGAGCCCTACACCATACCCCTGGGCGTGGCTGATATAAAGAGGGAAGGGAAAGATGTGACAGTGGTGGCCACCATGGCTATGGTCCACAAAGCCCTTGAAGCTGCCGATGAATTGGCAAAGGAGGGAATAGAAGTGGAAGTGGTGGACCCCCGCACCCTTTCCCCTCTTGACAAAGAAACCATAATAAACTCCGTTAAGAAAACCCACCGCCTGGTAGTCGTTCATGAAGCGGTGAAGCAGGCAGGGCCCGGGGCTGAGATCGCTGCTATGGTAGCTGAGGAGGCTTTTGATTACCTTGATGCTCCTATCAAGAGAGTAGCAGCACCCTTCACCCCTGTTCCCTTCAGCCCCGTTCTGGAAAGCGCTTACATTCCGAGCAAAGACAACATCATCTCAGCTGTTAGAGAGGTCCTGGGGAAATGAAAGCGCTGGGGGAGGGTCTTTCAGGCCCTCCCCCTAATTTTTGCGGAGGGATAAACCATGCCCGTGGAAAGGGAAAAGCTCGTAGAACTTTACCGCACCATGCTCAAGATTCGCCTCTTTGAGGAAAGGGTGGCTGAAATCTACTGGGAGGGCAAGTCCCCCGTTTTCAACATTGCGGCCGACCCTATCCCCGGTGAGATGCACCTTTACATTGGCGAGGAAGCAGTAGCTACCGGAGTCTGCGCTCACCTCAGGCCCGATGACATGGTGGCTGGAACCCACCGCTCCCATGGCCATTACATAGCCAAGGGAGGAGACCTCAAGAAGCTCATGGCCGAGCTTTTCGGTAAAAAAACCGGGCTCTGCCAGGGCAAGGGAGGCCACATGCACCTTTTTGATGCGGGCCTCCACTTCGGGTGCGGCGGCATTATCGGTGCGGGGATACCCCATGCTGTTGGAGCGGCGCTGGCTTTCAAGATGCAGGGCAAAGACAACGTGGCCGTTAGCTTCATAGGCGACGGAGCTGCTAACATCGGAGCTTTCCATGAATCCCTGAACCTGGCCGCCATATGGAAGCTCCCGGTGGTGATCGTGGTGGAAGATAACCTCTATGCCATTTCCGTTCCGAAGAGCAAATCCACGGCAGTAAAGTCCAACGCTGAGCGCGCCGCTGCCTATGGTATCCCGGGTGTTCTTGTGGACGGCATGGATGTGATGGCTGTTTACGAGGCGGCTGGCGAAGCCATTGCCCGGGCCAGGAGGGGTGAGGGGCCATCCCTTATTGAGTGCCTCTGCTACCGCTACCGCGGTCACTTTGAAGGCGATCCCCAGCTCTACAAGCCGGAAGGCGAAGAGGAGGAGTGGCGCAAGAAGGACCCAATCCCCAACTTCAGGGCCAAACTCATAAGGGAGGGTATCCTCACGGAAGAGGAGGCCAATAAAATCCAGGAAGAGGTGGCTGCTCTGGTGGCAGAAGCCGAGAAGTTTGCCCGCGAGAGCCCCTGGCCTGAGCCAGAAGAGGCCCTTAAGCATGTTTTTCTTTGATGAGGAGGGGTAAAAATGGCCGAGCGAATCATTTCAATGTATGAGGCTATAGCCGAAGCCATCGCTCAGGAGATGGAGAGGGATCCCCGCGTCTTTGTGATGGGAGAAGATGTGGGGTTCTACGGGGGTATCTTCGGCGCCACCACCGGGCTCTGGAAGAAATTCGGCGATGAGAGGGTTAGAGACACTCCCATTTCGGAAATGGGCTTTGTGGGAGCAGCGGTGGGAGCCGCCCTGGAAGGGATGCGCCCCATTGTAGAGGTGATGTTCGTGGACTTCACCGGGGCATGCTTTGACCAGATCCTCAACCATATGTCCAAAATTCAGTATATGTCCGGGGGTCAGCTCAAGGTCCCGGTGGTGCTCATGACAGCCATAGGGGGAGGGTACAACGACGCTGCTCAGCACTCCCAGTGCCTTTACGGCCTCTTTGCCCACCTCCCCGGCCTCAAGATTGTGATCCCATCCACCCCATACGATGCTAAAGGCCTGATGATCCAGGCCATCCGGGACGATAACCCAGTGATGTATTTCTTTCACAAGGGCCTGATGGGTCTTCCCTGGATGACCATCATAGAAGCCACCTGGGCTCCTGTCCCGGAAGAGCCCTACACCATCCCCTTCGGTGTGGCTGATATCAAGCGGGAAGGGAAAGATGTGACGGTCGTGGCGGTAGCTATGATGGTTCACAGGGCCCTGGAAGCCGCTCAGAAGCTGGAGAAGGAAGGCATAAGCGTGGAAGTAATAGACCTGCGCACCCTTGTGCCTCTGGACAGAGAAGCCATCATCAATTCCGTCAAGAAGACCCATCGCCTCCTGGTGGTGGATGAAGATTACCTGAGTTACGGGATGAGCGGGGAGATAGTGGCTATAGTGGCTGAGAATGCCCTTGAATACCTGGATGCTCCTCCTAAGCGCCTGGCTGTTCCGGATGTCCCTATTCCTTATTCCAACACCCTTGAAGATTTCGTAATTCCCTCCGCTGACCGTATTGCGGAGGCAATAAAGGAACTTGTAAGCTGAAGAAAACCAATTTGGGGTCTCCTCTGCCCTGGACGGGGGCTGGGGAGGCCCCTTTTAATCGGGAAGGAGGGAACATGGCTGCCCAGAAAGTTGTCAAAGTAAACACTTTCACAGGAGGCCTTATAGGCCCCAGTATCCCGATGTTGGGCCCTGTGGAAGATGGTGGGACTATAATAGCCGAAACTGCTCCTGGCTGCTGGGGCCCCATGATCACGCCCTCTTTCAAAGGCGGACATGAAGTTACCACGCCGGTGGCTGTGGAAGGGGCAGAGCCAGGAGATGCTATCCTTATCCGCATCAAGAAAATAAAAATCACCTCTATGGCCACCTCCTCAGGGGTCATGAGCATAATGGAAGGACGATACAGAGGCGATCCCTTCGTTGCGAGGTATTGCCCCAACTGTGGCGCAGAGAACCCACCCACTCGCCTTGAGGGCATCGGGCAGGAAGCCGTGAGGTGTGCTAACTGCGGGGCTGAGGTGAGTCCCTTCAGGGTAGTTCACGGATATACCATGGTCCTGGACCAGGAGAAGGGCATAGCCCTCACAGTAAGCCCCGAGGTCGCGGAATCTCTAGCTAAGGATGCGGCTAAGATGATGGCTTTGCCCGAACATTCAGCCCAGCATCCGATTCTGGCTTTCTATCCTGCCCATATGCCGGGAGTTGCAACTCGAATCCGCCCCTTCATAGGCAACCTCGGCACCACTCCCAAAGTAGACATGCCCGACTCTCATAACGCTGGAGATTTCGGTCAATTTCTCGTGGGAGCTCCGCATCAGTATAATCTTACCCGGGAACAACTGGAAGATGCTCGCACTGATGGGCACATGGACATAGACTCCGTTCGGGAGGGAGCCATCTTGATTTGCCCGGTTAAAGTTCCCGGGGGCGGGATCTACCTGGGCGATGTCCACGCCATGCAGGGGGATGGAGAACTGGCTGGGCATACTACTGACGTTTCCGCTGAAGTAACGCTGGAAGTAAAAGTGATAAAAGGGCTAGGCATTGAAGGGCCGATATTGCTTCCGCCTGTGGAGGACCTTCCACCTCTGGCTCGCCCTCTCACCAGAGCAGAAAAGGAGGCGGCGAAGGCACTGGCGGAGAAATTCGGCCAGAAAGAAATTGAAGAGGCCTGGCCCATCCAGATGGTGGGCTCTGGCCCTAACCTCAATGAAGCTACCGAAAATGCTATAAACCGGCTGGCCAAGCTCTTTAACATGTCCAAAGAAGAAGTGATGAACCGTGTTACCATTTCCGGAGCCGTGGAGATAGGAAGGCTACCGGGCGTGGTAACCGTAACGATGCTTGTCCCTGAAAGCAAGCTGGCCGCCGTCGGATTGGCTGATATTGTCAAAGAACATTATTCAACCTAAGGAGGGGTTTTGTCGGAAACAATTGTAGGCATCATCGCCAACCCGGCTTCAGGGAAAGACATAAGAAGGCTTGTAGCTTACGGTTCCGTTTTTGATAACCAGGAAAAAGTGAACATAGTCCGAAGGGTCCTTCTGGGCTTGGAAGCTGCTGGGGTGGAAAAAGTCCTCTACATGCCCGATTACTTTGGAATTGTGCCCAAAGCCCTCAATGCAGTAAAGCTTTCTATGGAAGTATGTCCCCTGGACATGCCAGTATACGCCGATCAAAGGGACTCCATCCTGGCAGCTTCCCTCATGGCTGAAGCCGGAGCAAAATGCATCGTAACCCTGGGAGGCGATGGCACCAACAGAGCTGTGGCCAAAACCTGCGGAGATGTTCCCATCGTCCCCATCTCCACTGGAACTAACAATGTCTTTCCCTTTATGGTGGAAGGGACCATAGCGGGGCTGGCAGCGGGAGTTGTGGCTGTGGGCGCTGTGGAGCCCGAAAAAGTGGTCAGGCCCTCCAAGAGGCTGGAGATAGAGGGAGAAGACGGAAAGCTCGTGGACATAGCCCTTGTGGATGTCGTGGTTTACGATGATGTTTTCATTGCCTCCCGGGCCATCTGGGATATGTCCAAAGTGCGGGAGATAATCCTGGCCAGGGCCTCCCCGGGGAACATAGGCCTCTCTTCCGTAGGAGGCTGCCTTTACCCCAATGCTCTGGACGAGGGGCATGGCGTGTATATAAAATTAGGGCCAGGGCGAAGGGTTCTCGCCCCTATTGCCCCGGGGTTGATAGAGGAAGTCCAGGTAGAAAGCTGCGCTCTCCTAAGCCTTGGGGAAGCTGTGGAAATCCGCTGGAAGCCTTCCATCCTGGCGCTGGATGGGGAAAGGGAAGTGGAGGTAGGACGCAATGCCAGCCTGTGGGTTCGTCTTACGGGTAACGGACCTAAGGTGGTGGATATACCACTGGCTCTGGAGGAAGCAGCCAGGAATGGCTTTTTCACTGGAGGAAAAGCATGGCCCTGAAAAAGTTCATTGTGGAAATAGGCCAGGGCATTGATCAGCACGGGCAGGACCCCACCAGGGCCGCCCGCAAAGCCGTGGTCGATGCCATATCCCGAAGTTGCCTGTGCGGCCTTGTAGAGATACTTGGCCTCAGGGATCTGAACCAGGTGGAAGTGGAAGTCCTTGTGGCCTGCCCTTACCCTGAGAAGGTCAGGGCTGAAGAAGTGTTGGAAGCAATCCCCTTTGGCCAGAAGAGGATTGAAGTCCGGGAAGGGGGGATGATTGCCAGAGGGATATACCAGCCAGAGCTTGGGGACAAATCCGACGAAATCCTGGTGGCCAATGCGGCCGTGACTGTCTGGGTAAAGGAGGGATAGGATGGCAGTAAAGGTTATCATGCCCAAACTCGGGATGGCCATGACTGAAGGCACCGTAGTCAAATGGCTCAAGCCTGATGGGGCCAGGGTGGAAAAGGGAGAACGCATCGCTGTAGTGATGAGCAAAAAAATCACCTATGAAGTAGAAGCTCCCGCTTCGGGGATCCTGCGCCATGCCGCTGCAGAAAAAGAAGTGAAACCGGTCGGAGAGGTCATAGCTTACATAGCAGAACCTGGCGAGGTGATACCGGAGCTGGAGAAAGTCCCTGCAGCTCCTCCCGTGGCTGAAGCTCCCGCCCCGCCGCCGAAGGAAATCCTTGCCACTCCGGCAGCCAAGAGACTGGCAAAAGAGCACGGCATTGATCTTGCCCAGGTCACTGGCACTGGACCTGGAGGTCGTATCACTGAAAAGGACGTTATGGCCTTCATAGAGGCCCGCAAGGCGCCGCCACCTCCCCCTCGTCCGCCTGCTAAAGTCATCCCCTTCATTGGGATGCGCCAGGCCATAGCCGAAAGGATGACCCAGAGCCTCCAGACCATGGCCCAGGTCACCATAACAGCTGAAATTGATGCCACCGAACTGGTCCGGATGAGGGAGCAGCTAAAAGGCGAATTTGAACTCACATATACCGATATGGTGGTCAAAGCGGCAGCCATGGCCCTCAAGAAACATCCGCTTCTCAACTCTGCTTTGATAGGGGAAGAAATCCACCTGCTGGAGGAAATCCACATAGGGGTAGCTGTAGCCCTGGAAGGTGGGCTCATAGTTCCGGTGGTGAGGGATGCTGACAAAAAGTCCCTTAAAGAGATAGCTTCCGAAACCCGCAGGCTTGCTGAAGGGGCCAGGGCTGGCACCCTTACCGTTGATGAAGTCACCGGAAGCACCTTTACAGTGACAAACCTTGGAATGTATGGAGTGGACATCTTCACCCCCATCATCAACCCGCCTGAGGTGGCCATCCTTGGAGTGGGCAGGATTGTGGAGAAGCCTGCCTGCTATCAGGGGCAAATCGTCTCCAGGGCTATGATGCACCTGAGCTTAACTTTTGACCATCGCATTGTAGATGGTGCGCCCGCAGCCGAGTTCCTGCGCACAGTTAAAGAACTTCTGGAAAACCCTTACCGCCTTCTGCTTTAGCCAACGGTCCACCCAAACCGTGGCGAACCTCGCGGTAATGGGTATGGGGTTCAAGAATTTTTAAAGGAGGGGAAACGATGGCAAGCTTTACCCAGGAACTCTGGGCAAGCATTGAACCTATTTACCAGGCCATTCTCTCCCATCCCTTCCTCAAAGGCCTGGCCGATGGTTCCCTTCCCGAAGAAAAATTCCGCTTCTACGTTATTCAGGATGCCCTTTACCTTAGAGATTTTGCGCGAGCTCTGGCGGCAGCTGCCTCCCGTTCTCCCAAGGATGAATGGACGGAGTTTCTCTCCCGCCATGCCCGGGAAACCCTTGTAGCCGAGCGCGCCCTGCACGATAGTTTCTTCAAAGATTGGGGGCTCACCCCTGAACAGGTATACTCAACCCCTATAGCCCCTACAAACCTCGCCTATACCTCTTACCTCCTCAGGGTAGCCTACCTGGGCTCCTTCGAAGAAGCTGTGGCTTCACTTCTGCCGTGCGATTGGATTTACCTTATGGTAGGGAGGGAGCTGGAGAAAACTGGTTCTCCTCACCCCCTCTACAAGCGATGGATTGAGACCTATTCCTCCGAAGAATTCTCGGCCGTAGTGGAAGAGCTGCGGAAAATCGTGGAGACCGTTTCGGCGTGGGCAGGCCCTGAACTTCAGGGGATCATGAGGGCCCATTTCGTTACTACGAGCCGTTACGAATGGATGTTCTGGGATATGGCCTGGCGGATGGAAAGCTGGCCCATATAACCATAGGCTAACCGAACCCGCCTTTCTAAGGAGGCCTCCATGAAAGTCTATATCTCCTGCGACATGGAGGGTATTTCAGGAGTGGTAAACCCCGACCAGGTGGGGGAAAACAGGGAGGAATACAATCGTTTTCGCAAACTCATGACCCTTGAAGTCAACGCTGCTGTGGAGGGAGCGCTGGAAGGAGGCGCTACTGAAATCCTCATCAACGACGCCCATGGTTCTATGGATAACCTTCTGGTGGAAGAAATCCACCCCAGAGCCTGGCTCGTCAGCGGCTCCCCTAAACCCCTGGAAATGATGGAAGGCATAGATGGGAGCTTTGATATGGTCTTCTTCATCGGCTATCACTCCATGGCCGGGACTCACGCGGGCGTTATGGACCACACCTATATGGGCAGGGTTGTCTACAACGTTTACCTCAACGGAAAACTTATGGGAGAACTGGGGCTGAATTCGGCACTGGCCGGAACCTTCGGTGTTCCTGTGGGCCTGGTGACCGGAGACGATAAAGTTGTGGAAGAAGCCCGCCGCCTCCTGGGTGAAATTCAGACGGTGGTAGTCAAAGAGGCGGTGGGACGATACTCAGCCCGCTGCCTTCCCCCTGCTGAAGCCCGGGAAAGAATTAAGAAGGCTGCTACCGCTGCCCTTAAGCAAGGGGGTAAACTCTTCCGGCCGGAAGGCCCCTTCACCATCCGGGTAGAATTCATAAACAGTGCTTATGCCGACCTTGCTGAACTCATCCCCGAAGCGAAAAGGATAGATGCACGCACTCTGGAATTTACCCACCACGATTACCTAACCGTTTACAAAGCTTTCAGGGCCATGGTCGGGTTGGCGAGGATGGCGCTAAAATGAAATAAGATGCCTGAGGATAATTATTGCTGCTTCCTTATCCAGAGGCTCATTGTTGTTCCCACACTTCGGGCTCTGAATACAGGAGGGGCAACCGCTTTCGCAGGGGCAGCTTGCTACAAGTTCCAGAGTAACTTCCAAGAGGCGAGGCAGGAGCTCAAAACCCTTCTCAGCTATTCCCACCCCTCCGGGGAAAGCATCATATATGAAAATCTGAGCTTTACCGGTATCGGGGTGGCAGGGGGTTGAAAGCCCGCCTATATCCCACCGGTCGCACATGGCAAAGAGGGGGAGCATCCCTATAGAAGCGTGCTCTACAGCGTGAAGCCCCCCGTGCCAGTCCAGCCTTTTAGCTCTTACCTCCTCCAGCGCTCTGAAGGGAAGATCAAACCACAACCCTACTGTATCAAAGACTGAGGGTGGTAGGTCCAGAAATTCCACCCCGATAGTGGCTTCAGTATACTGGCGGATTTTCTTATAGGCGATGACCTGCTGGTAAACCCTCAGATGACCAAGGTAGGCCATCACTCCTTTTATTTCGCGATGTTTTACCGACTTTATTATGCTTACTTCATTTATCTCCCTAGGTTCGGTGTAATAATCCACATCTACAGGTTTGAGCAAAGCTACCCCTTCCTCCAGGTCAAGTTCGGTCACCAGATAGGTTTCCCCCTGATGCAGGTAAATGGCTCCGGGATGAGCACGATACGGCGCAGAGGAAGCTTCAATTTCCTCCAGAGTTATGCCCCGGCTTTCATCTATGAGGCGGACGCTTTTGCCTCCCACTGAGCGGAGGCTTACAAGTTCGGCTGGATAATTCCGGAGCACGTAGAAAAGGCGACCGTGGCGGTTTTGAAGGGCACCCTGTTTTTCCAGTTTATCCACTGCCTCACGATAGCCAGGCCCGAAGAGGCTTTCATCGGAGCTTTCCAGGGGACGTTCATAAGCCGCGCAGGCCAGGTGCTGTTCCAGGATATAAGGATTATCGGGGTCAATGAGAGCATGCTCGTGGCTTCTCCCAAAGAACTCCCGGGGATTACGCATGAAAAACTGATCCAGAGGATTGTCAAGGCCAATGAGGATGGTGAGAGCTTGCTTGACCCCTCTTCCTGCCCTGCCTGCCTGCTGCCAGGTACTGGCAATGGTCCCGGGGTATCCCACCAAGACGGTAGCGTCCAGGGAGCCTACGTCAATGCCCAGCTCAAGAGCATTGGTAGCAGTAACCCCCAGGAGTTTCCCTCCGAAAAGCTCGCGCTCAATCTGACGCCGTTCTTCGGGTAAGTAACCGGCCCGATAGGCCTTTATGAGAGGTATCAACTCAGGCGAATCGCGGGCAAGGATTTCCCGGGCATAGCGGAGTATAAGCTCGGCTACTTTGCGAGCCTTGGCAAACACTATGGTCCTTATGCCCTGCTTTACCATTTCCACAAAAAGGGCCGTAGCCTCAGAGTTAGGGCTGCGGCGGACGGTGCGAGCTATGTCAATGAATGGAGGGTTCCAGAAGACGAAATCCCTCGCCCCTCGGGGAGCTCCATCGTCCTCTATAACCGTGACAGGAAGCCCTATAAGTTCCTGAGCATGCTCCTGGGGATTTGCAATGGTGGCGGAGCAGAGGATGAAGATGGGATTAGACCCATAGAACCGGCAAAGGCGCCTCAACCTCCTCAACACGCAAGCCACCTGGGACCCGAAAACTCCGCGGTATACGTGGGCTTCGTCAATAACCACAAATTTAAGGTGAGTTAAAAATGAGCTCCAGAGATTGTGGTTTGGCAGGATTCCAACGTGAAGCATATCGGGGTTAGTAAGGATTATGGAAGCGGTTTTCCGCAGCCGGTTCCGGGCCGACTGAGGGGTATCTCCATCGTAGGTGCCAAAGGGTATTGGGCTGAAGCGAGTCAGTTCAACCAAGCTGCGGAGCTGGTCCTGAGCCAGGGCTTTGGTGGGAAAGAGGTAGAGGGCTCTGCTCCTACGGTCCTGAAGTATGGATTCCACAACCGGAATGTTATAGATAAGGGTTTTGCCGCTGGCGGTTCCGGTGGAAACAATTACGTTTTCCCCCCGTCTTATGGCATTTATAGCCTGAGCTTGATGGGAATAAAGGGCCTTTATCCCAATTTCTTCCAGGGCTTTCTGGACCAGAGGATGCAGGGGCTTATCAAGTTCTCCATAGCGGGGTTTTCGCTCCGGAATGCGTTCAATATGCACTATTTGCCCCCGGTAAAAGGGCGCTCTGGTTATCTGCTCCAGAAAAGAAGGCGAGTAAGGCATAGACTTTCACCTGTTCTCCAGCCCTTAAAGCCCCATAGATTAAGATAACACAAACGCAGCTCCGGAGCAATTTCCCGCTGAAAACCGGCGGTATACCTCGAGCGAAGCCAGACTATCAGCAGTTTCAGAGCCTCCAGGTTCATCTGAGGGAGAACTTTCGTCGCCCCGGAATGTTTGAATCAGGCCGTTGAGTTCTATTCGCAGCTATTTAACAACCCTTCCCCCGCTTTTGAAAGCCATGAGGGCGATGCCTGTCAGCAAAGAGGCAAGGGAAAGAATTTGAGACCAGAACCGCAAAGGGGTATCCTCAAAACGGAGAAGAACCCTGTGCTGGCCGTCGGGAACTTCCAGGGCGATAAGGCCATATTTGCCTTCTGGGCGAATGGGAACAGGCTTGCCGTCCACGTAAGCTCGCCACCCAGGGTAATAGTAGGTGTAAAAAAGGAGGGTGACTTCTCCTTCCGCTGTTACTTCCACTTCCTCCGACCTGCCCCCGTGTCTGAGGGGGATAACAGAACCGCGGCCTCTTATAATCTGAGCCTTGCGGAGGGTTTCACCTTTCAGGTACTGCTCTATGAGGGGCGATTCCTTCGGAAACTCCCGGGTCCAGGCTGTCATTCCGCGCATATCGGGGTAATCCAGCTCAAAGTCTATTACCGCCACCGGCTTTTCAGCCCTGGGGGAAAGCTCAGTATGCTGAGGGAGAGTGTACTCAAAAGAAGAAATTATCACCAGAAGGCTGAGCAAATGCTCCCTTTCCCCCAGCAACTCTCCCAGAAGCCCACCCACGAGGGAAAGGGATACCACCGCCAGGGCGAGAAATCGCCAGGGGAATTGCACCAAAGGGAACAGGGGGACTTTCTCCCAGATAAACATGGAAGCTGGAAGGGTCAGGAAAAGGGAGATAAGAGACCAGAGGGCCCAGAAAGCCAATCTTCCCCTGTTTTCCTTCAATCTCCACCCCAGCACCAGTGCCCCAACGCTGCTGCCCAGGAGCAAAATCCCAACCTGAAGGGGCATGCCATCTTCGGGGCCTGCCACAGCGTGGCCGTAACCCCACTCAGGGGCGAGGAGCTGAAAGAAGTAAACAAATTGCTCTCGGAAATTGTATTTGGCCATCATCCACTGCTCTTGAACGATGAACTTCCTTTCGGCCAGGGCTGGGATCCAGTAAGCTGCGCTAAACCCCAGGGAAAGAAGTCCCGCCAGGGAAGATGGGATAAAAGCCCGGAAATTCCTGCTCCTCAGCCCTTCGTAGAGCACAAAGGTCACCAACATCGGAAGAAATATTAAGGCTGTGATCTGGTGGGCAAGGATTATAGCTCCCAGAGAAAAGCCTGCCATCGCTACAGCTTTCGGACGGGGGTTCTCCATAAGGTGCTGGAAAGCCAGCAAGCCCAGAGGCATGAGGGAGAAGGCGAGGAATTCCGCCAGAGCACAGCGGACGTAAATATCCACCAGGTGGTAAGGGGCATAAGTGAAAAGGAGGGAGGAAACCAAGCCACCCCTTTCGCCCCACAGTTTCCGTCCCAAAAGGTACATCCCAATTGCCCCAAGCCAGAAGCTCAGGAGAAAGGTCAGCTTGATAGACCAGGTTACGCTCAGGCCCGCAAGGTGAAAAACCTCGGCTATAAAATAAGCCAGGGGAGCATAGAAAATGAAGAGGGGATAACCATAGCCCACGGCCTGGTCCACAGCCCAGCGTGGATACCACGCTCCATCCTTTAAGGCCTGATCAAATTCCACCAAGAAGAAAAGGGTGTGGCGGGCATCGTGGGCCTTCAGAAAATAGCCGGGAGCCAGAAGAGGCCACCAGGCAAAGGACGTGAGAAGGAGAACTAAAGCGATCCTGCGCATCGTCCTCTCCGTCTGAGCCATGCCCTCAGGAGCCAGACCCCACTGCAGAAAGCGACGCTTATCCATGTTATGGTGCATCCCAGTTTCCTCACGGGTGTATCCTCAAAACGCACCAGGACATAATGCAACCCTTTGGGGACTTTCACCGTTACCCTGCCCAGGGGACCATCTTCCGGAGCGATGGGGAGCTTTTTTACTATCCTGTATTTCTCGCCTTCTTTTTCCAGTAGGTAAGCGGTCCAGCCGGGGTAATAGAAAAGGTTGAGAGTAACAGTTAAATCTTCTCTTTCGGTCAGATAGCCGAACAGTTCGGAAGCTGTGCGCCATTCCAGGGTTGAAATCTGGGTATCTGGGGGGATGGAGGTATAATCTATGCGGGTTTTAACCTCAATCCCGGCTATGTGGAGGTCGGCAAAGGGGGACCAGCCTGGTATCTCTTTAACCCAGGCGGTAGAACCTGTCATCTCGTTAGAAGTGCGCTGAAAGCGCATCAAGCCTGCCAGGGATACGCCTCCTTCCGGGGGCTTCCCTGGCTCAGCTTTAATGTAAGGGTAACTGCCTGCAATGACCATAAGGCCAAGGAGCAGGGGCAGAAAAGGCCTGTTCCTCTCTTCTGCCAAGATGAGGGAGGAGAGAAAGGCCATGGAAAAAACCGGAATGAGAAGCCACCTCCAGGGAAATTGAGCGAACCGCACAAAGCTTACCTTTTCCCACAGAAGCGTGGAGGCATGAAGGGACAGGAAAACAGTGAGGGCTGTGGCCAGGAAAAAGAAGATGGCCTGAGCCCGAAGGCTTCCTTTCAACCGGGGAAGAACCAGGAGCGAGAGAACCGTCAGCCCGAAGGGAACGATCCCCAACTGAAATCCCAGATTATCGTTGGGCCCAGCCACACTTATGCCGAAGCCCCATCGGGGTGAAAAGAGCTGGAAAAAGTAAACAAAGTGGTCCTGATATCGGTAGTAACCCCCCATCCATTGGTCAGTCCGCACATATTTGAACTCAAAGAAAGCCGGAAGCCAGAAGAAAGCGCAGAGGGCAAGCCCTAAAAGCAAGCCAGAGGCAGGGGGTATGGAAACATGGATGAACTCTCCAGAGCCCATGATGGCATAGGGGAGAGAGAACCGCTCGCGAGGGAATCCACTGAAAGCCTTCAAGCCCGTCAGAAGGAGCAGGTAAAGGGCCAGCATGGGCGTAACCACCAGGGCCACCAGATTGCTGGTAAAGAGAAGCAGGGCATAGGCAATGGCTGTCCCAGCTACGGCGTTCCAGCGGGGCCTTTCCACGCTTTCGTAAATACCCCAGAAAACCAGGGGAATGAAGACCATAGAGACCGCCTCGGCCAGGGCTGCCCGAACGTAGAGGTCAAAGATGTGGTAGGGAGCGTAGAGGTAAACCATTGCGCCCAAGAAAGCTGCCCCCGGGCCCATCACCTTTCTCAGGAACAGATACATGGCTGAACCCGAAAGGAGGATGGAAAGGCCGAAAACAATTTCAACCGATGTTGGGATATCAAAACCCAGGAGGTGAAAGAGCTCTCCCAGGTAAGAAGACAGGGGACCGTAAATGTTGAAGAAAGGGTAACCGTAGCCAAAAGCAAAGTCCGGCGACCACCTCGGGTAGAGAAGGCCATCTTTGATGGAGCGGTCCAGCTCAAAGATGAAGAAAACGTTGTGGCGGGCATCGTGAGCGTTCCAGAAATAACCGGGCATGAAGAGAGGACCCATGAGGGGTATGGCGAAAAGGAAGGTAAGGATAAGGTAAGGTTCAACGCTTCGGCGCATTTCTCCCCATCCAGAGCCAGAGAATTGCTATTCCCAGCAAAGTAGCGATAGTGCCCGAAAGCCCTCCCTCAGGGCCGAAGGCTCCTCCCGAAAGGATGAAATTTCCGGAGCGGATTTCCAAATTCAGGATGCTGGGAAACGCGATGCCACTCACGGGGAAGCCAAAGACAGGCCCCTGGAAATAATTCCAGGAAAAATGCAGGACCGTGGGAAGCCACAGGTTGCGGGTCAAAAGGTAAGCTACCGCAAAAAGCACTCCTGCAAGAGCAATATTGATAAAAGCAAGCCGTGAAAAATGAGGGTTGAGGAAGTGAAAGAGGGAGAAGATAATGGAGGAAACGGCCACCGCCCAGGCAGTTCCAAAAGCTTCCTCCAAGTTCTGCAGGAAATACCCACGGAAGGCCAATTCTTCGTTCAAAGCAGCGGTAAGCAGGAAAAAGAAAGAGAGGACAAGGACCTGAAGGGCTTGCGACAAAGGAAGAATTTGACCCACCGCAGCCCATCCGAGCGAAACGTGTAGAGCAAAAACCAGGGCCATAAGGAAAAATCCCAGAGCTAACCCAAGGCCTGCATCCGGTAACAACCTTCTGCCCACCTCAAAGCCGAGGCTTCTAAAACTTTTGCCGTCCACAAAACGCCTCATAACGAAAACCAGAACCACCAGGGCTCCTGTAATCACCAGTTCCAGCCCGATTAGAAAGACCGAAGGAGGGCGAATCTCGGGAATCCTGCGAGTTGGGAGGTAAAAAGCAAGGATAAAGGCCGCTCCCGTGGCGGTTTGTGTAATAATGTATAGAGGCAGGAAGAGGAAAGCCCGCCACCCAGGGTGAAGCCTGCCGTCTTTCAGTAAAAACCTCTGCCAGCTCATCGTCGCTTCCCCTCCAGAAGTTCCTGGTAAAAATCCAGCACTTTGCGGGTCATCTCCTCCACCGAAAAGGAGCGGGCGTAAAGACGAGCCTTCTCGCCCATCTGGAAACGAAGGGGCTCGTTCTCCAGCAAAAACTTTACAGCTCTGGCCAGGGCTTCCGGATCGCGTGGGGGGACCACAAGCCCGGTTTCTCCATCTCTATTTATCCAGGAGGTTCCGGTTCCCAGTTCGGTGGAAATGACAGGTTTGCCGGCCGCCATCGCTTCTATAAGGACTGTGCCAAAGGCCTCGCTCCGGTGAGAAGCGGGCAGGACGAAAAGGTCGCAGGCATGGTAAAAAGCGGGAAGCTTCTCATCCTCCACTTCGCCCAGGAAAAAGACTTTCCCATCAAGCCCCATTTCCGATGAAAGCTTTTTCCACGCCTTCCCCATCGGCCCCGAACCCACGATCAGGAGTCTGGCTTCCAGATTTCTCATAGCCTCCAGGAGGTAGGGGATGCCCTTGTAGTAGCGGAGCTTGCCCACGAAAAGGATAAGAGGATGACCGTAGCGATGGCGGATAGCGGACACCTCCTCTTCGGAAGCGGAGGCAAAGCGTTCCACTTCTACTCCGAGAGGGATCACAGCACATTTTTCCCGGAAAAGCTGCAGAAAGGGCGAAGAATCCAGGTAACGGGGACTTGTGACAATGATGCCATCAATTCGGCTGAGGATGCGCAGAAGGAGGGGATAGTAAAGAGCCAGGATAAACCTCTGTCGAACTACATCGCTGTGGTAGGTTAAGACAGAAATTTTCCCCCGTCCTCTGAGAAAGTTGGCCACTTCTCCCGGGGGGTAAGGGAAATGGAGATGCACAACTTGCGCCGGAATTTTCCCCATAAGGCGGAAGAAGGAGATACTCAATGGGGTTGAGGCAACATGAGCCAGGCGTGCTGCCTTTATAACCCTGACCCCTTCCCGTAGCTCTTCCACAGTCTTGGGCTTAAGGTTCGTAACCAGCACCGTTACATCGTGGCCGCTGCGGGCCTGTTCCCGGGCCAGAAGGCGTATGTGATTTTCTATCCCCCCAGTGACGGGAAAATAATCCTTGTAGACGTGAAGGATACGCATGGCTTAACTGGTGAGCCCTTCGGCCAATTTCTCCCAATCAAAATGGGGACCGGGGTCCGGCTTAGTATCATCCAGAGCGCAATGCCCCAGGATTCCCCTGAAAGAAGCTAAAACGCCCGCATCCTGATGGTAATTTCCTGGTCCTTCGGGAGGATAATTGGGAGGTATGGAGTGCTTCTGGCAGAGGTAACGGATGAGCTTTATCAGGGTCTGGTACTGCGCTTCGGTGTAAGGCTCCCAGTAACTTTCCCCAAACTCTAGGACTTCACCCTGATAAAGCTTCCCATTCCAGGTCAAAAAGCCCCCATTGGTTTTCCTGAGGGACCCCCAGTTATCTATCTCAATTCCGATGCTTCTCTGGTTGGGGCGGATTATCCTGGCCCTCTCCTCTCGCTTCCGGTTCTCTTCCACCGATAGGCCGGGCCTTGGGGGTATACCTGCATGCCAGGCGGTATCTTCATCTCTGACAAACTGGTAAATCGTGCCATCCCTGGCCACAAGATAGTGAGCACTGGTCTTCGATCGCGGATTCTTGAACCAGGAGATGGTGCTTTCAACGCTTCCCCCTGCTGTATAATGCAGGACAATGAGGTCTATCGGGTTGCCTCCTCTTCCAGGGGTGAAGTTGGGGGTTGGCCCAGCATGGACTATGGGAGGAGCTTCTATTTCAGGGATAGGAGGCAGGGTGATGCCCAAAATTTGAGCCAGGAGCCTGCGCTCCTCCAGGGTTAACCCGGTCAAGGATTCCACTGGAGGGCCTGAATAGAACTCATAGCGCTTGTTGACCAGGTGGGTGAGGCCTGCCCTCTTGAGCAGAGCCCAACCGTTTTCCCCGCGGCTCTCGGCCAACTTGTAAATCGCATTGATGAGATCCTGGTTCGTAAAGGGATGTGGGATGGCTTCTTCGGGTATTTCCAGGGTATATTCCCCAGGGGTGAGCTTCTCCGGGGGGCCATATTTCTCCCTCAGAAGTTCAAGGTATTTCTGGACTTCCTCGGGAGTAAATCCCTGAGCTTTCAGAAGCTCCTCAGCGCTGGGAATCTTGATAGTTATAATCTTAAGGGGCATTTTTCCCTCCGGGGCAGGTTATAAACAAGCCATCTCTTCTGGCCAGTCCAGCATCATAACCTTAACTCTGGAGCCAGCCTCAGCTTTTTTCCAATCTTCGGGGATTATGGCCAAGCCGTTGGCTTTGACCATGGAAGTGAGAATGCCTGAACCTTGCTCTCCTGTAAGGCGAGCGTACCATTCATTACCTCTTTTTTCCACTGTAACCCTTACGAAATGCCTGCGCTCATCTTTACTGGTTATTTCGTCCAGGAGGATGGCTTCAATAGTGGGCTTTTCCAGGCATGTTTTGCCCTGCATCTTCAGGATGGCAGGCCTGGCAAACAGTTCAAAGGACACCATCACCGAGACAGGGTTCCCCGGAAGGCCCAGAAGGGGTACCTTACCGCCTAAGATTCCAAACGCAATGGGTTTGCCCGGCTTCATCCTTACCTGCCAGAACGTGATTTCTCCTTCCACAGCAAGGACCTCTTTGACCAGATCGAAGTCCCCTACTGAAACCCCTCCTGAGGTCAGAATCAAATCTGCGCCCCTCTCAATCCCTTCCCACAGTTTAGCCGCCAGCTCCTCTCTCCGGTCCCTTGCGATTCCAAGAATTATCGGTATCCCGCCGTATTTCACAACCTGAGCTGCGTTGGAATAAGTATTAGTGTTGCGGATCTTTCCGGGGCCTGGAGTTTCATCCAGATCCACCAGCTCATCCCCTGTAGCCAGAATAGCCACTCTGGGCCTGCGGATAACTTTGACCCTCTTTTTCCCGAGGGCTGCCAGCATGCCTATCTCAGCAGGCCTTATGACCGAGCCTCTGCGGAGCTTGAGCTCGCCCTTTTTGACGTCCTCTCCAGCCCTGCGGATTTCAGCCCCGGGCTTTACCTCTTTCATGACGTAAACCACGTCCCCTTCACGGCGTGTATCTTCAAAGCGGATTACCGCATCGGCCCCTGGAGGTATGGGAGCACCAGTCATTATGCGGATAGCGGTTCCTGGCTCCACGGTCTTCTCACTTATGTACCCTGCAGGGACTTCGTGGATAATGCGTAAAGGACGGGGGTTTTGGGGAGAAGCCCCTCTCGTATCTTCAGCCCTCACAGCATACCCATCCATAGCACTGTTATCAAGAGGGGGTATATCCATATCGGCGAACACATCTTCTGCCAACACCCGGCCCAGAGAATCCAGCAGCTCCACCTCTTCAGGCTCAAGGGGATGGAACATAGAGAGGACTTTTTCCAGTGCTTCCTCAACACTAAGCATGGGATAAAAGGCCTCCATAACGTTTTCCCCCAGAATTTTTTGTCATTATACCAGAGGCAAGGGAAAGCGCCAAGAAATGACCAACTCCGGCCCCCGAGGGACTCTCACCGCCTCAGCGCTCCGAAGCCCGCGGCCCCCACCAATCCAGCACATGTTCGCTGACGAAATCGTAGCGAAATTCCAGGGAGCCCAAAACCTCTGGCAACAAAGGCTTTTGCCCGGAACCATCGGACTTCATCACATACACTTCCCATTTCCCATTGCGGTCGGTTAAAAACACGATGAATTTGCCATCCGGGGACCAAGCAGGAGCCACGCTATTGTATGGTTTCTCCAGAAGACCAGGGGCGGTAAGTCTGGTCCTTCTTGTTCCATCGGCATTAACCGTGTAAATTTCCCAGTGGTCGTGCTGGTGGTGCATGAAGGCCAGACGTGTGCCATCAGGGCTCCATACAGGATAAGTATCGTCAGGGTCATCGGTAAGCTTATAAGCTCTGGTGCCGTCAGCTGAGACCACAACAATGCCTGTATCGCCATCGTAGGCTATGAGCCGACCATCGGGAGACCAGGAAGGAGAAAAGCTGTGGTCATCGCAGGGCAACTCGTGGAATCTGCCCGTAGCGGGCTCCACAACCCCAAGCTTCCAGAAGGGGTCGGCCGGAATGGTGAAACATCGCCCCATATAGCATCGGGTCTCTTCAGGCTTACCGCCGTGCTGGCGGGTGAAGACTATTTTATCTCCATCGGGAGACCAATCGGGGGATTTGGCATGGGGATGAATGAAGACAGGCCATTCCTGAAAGTTTTCCAGGTCAAGAACCCATATCCCCTTGCGGTCTCCCTCCCATCGGGCAAAAGCGATGCGTTTACCATCGGGGGAAAAGGAGGGGTCCATGCCTGCTGTTATCCTTTTAAGCTCCATGGTGGTCAGGTTGAGGATGTAGATATCACCTCCGCTGGAAAGCTGGAAAACCAGCTTACCGGTGAAGGGAGGAATGGGCGTTGCAGTAGGAGTTGGGGAAGGGGGAAGGGGCGGAACCTCGGCTACGGGGATGGCCTCTATAGGGCCTGGGAAATCAAGGTAAGAAGCAGCTGCCCAGCCTTCCAGACCTTCTTCTGTAACCACTTTTAACCAGAACCCCCTTTCGTCCCTTCCCATTACCTTTACTTTCTGCTGATATTTCAATCCCGCCACAATGGGATAAAGGGCATCTGGACCTGAACGCAGGGCCAGGCTTTTCACCTTTACCAGCGCTACAGGCTCGGGCGTTGGGAAGGGGGTAAAAGTGGGACTTGGAGCAGGGGTCGGGGTTTGTGTGGGAGTAGCTGTAAAAGTAGGAGAAGGAAGGGCAGGAAGAGTAGGAACAAAAGTTGGGAGAGGAGTGGGGGTCGGGGTGCACCCCCAGAGGAGCAAAAGCAGGGCTAAAGTTGCCATCGATCGTTTCATCTGCATCCTCCTTTTAGCCCTCCGGGCTATTCTCCTGGTATTTTAAACCCTGCTGGACAGCCAGGCAAGGCGAAAAACTCTTTGCATTAAAATCACGAAACTTTTATAATTACCTTTGGAGGGTAAAAATGGAGAGAGACCTCAAGACCAAAGGGGTGCAGCCTCCGGAAACCCGTCCCTATTCCACCTTAGAGCCTGGCACTCTTCTCCAGGGGCGCTACGAAATACTGGAAGTCCTCGGGGTCGGGGGCATGGGGGCTGTGTACAAAGCCAGAGATAGGCGCTTTGAAGGGGTTGAAAGGATCTGTGCTGTTAAGGAAATTTTTTCTGAGCTTTCCCCTTCTGTTCATCAGGAAAGTGTGGCCAGTTTCAACCGGGAAGCCCAGATTTTGGTCAGCTTGAACCATCCTGCCATCCCCAAAGTTTACGACTATTTCACCGAAGGCCAGCGGAGCTACCTCGTGATGGAGTTCGTGGAAGGGAAAGACCTGGAAACAATTTTGCAGGAAACCCCCTCTTTTATTCCTCTGGACACAGTAGTGGACTGGGCCCTTCAGCTCTGCGATGTCCTCCATTACCTGCACAACCACAAGCCGAACCCCATAGTCTTCAGGGACCTCAAGCCTTCCAATATAATGCTTACCCACCAGGGAAGAATAATGCTCGTGGACTTCGGAATCGCCAGAGTTTTTCAGAAGGGACTAAGGGGCACTATGGTGGGGACCGAGGGATATGCCCCTCCTGAACAGTACCGTGGGGTGGTGGACCCAAGGAGCGACATTTATTCTCTGGGTGCTACCTTACATCACCTTCTGACCAGGGTAGATCCCAGGACCGAGCCTCCGTTCTCTTTCCACGAGCGGCCCATAAGGGCCATAAACCCCCTGGTTCCACCCGCTCTGGAAGCAGTCATTATGAAAGCCTTGGAATACGAGATGGATAAGCGCTTTTCCTCGGCCGAAGAGATGAAGGCGGCCATAATAAAAGCTCTGGGCGGCAGAAAGCCCCTGACAGTACCAATATTCCAGAAGGAAGAGGTCCAGGAAGTTAAACCCCTCTGGGTTTTCCAGTGTGAGGATGAAGTTCGCTCTTCCCCTGCAGTAGCTGCTGGTGCTGTCTACATCGGCTCTTACGATTACAATCTCTATGCCCTGGATGCCACAACAGGCAAAATGCTCTGGAAATACCCCACCAAAGGGGGTGTGGTTTCCACGCCCTTCCTTTGGAGGAGGATGGTTTTCTTCGGTTCAGAAGACGGCAACCTCTATGCCCTTGACCTCTCTTCCGGGCGAACATTATGGGTTTTCTCCACCGCAGGTAAAGTCCGGTCTTCCCCCAAAGTCTACGGAGAGCTCGTATTTTTCGGTTCCGATGATGGCAATTTCTACGCTGTGGAGGCAACTTCAGGCAGGCTGAAATGGTTTTTCACTACCGGAGCAGCGATAAGGTCCTCCCCGGCCCTGTTTCAGGATAGGATAATTTTCGGCTCAGATGACGGCTTCATTTACGCCCTGAAAGTGGCCGATGGCTACCCCATCTGGCGTCACTATTGTGGGAGGAGGGTGGTTTCCTCGCCTGTGGTTTCTGAAAACCTCTTCTTTATCGGAGGCTTTGATTTTTACGTCTATGCCTTCAATGCCCTATCGGGGTGGGTAGTGTGGCGCTACAAGACCCGAAAACCCGTTGTTTCCACACCCGCTGTGGTTGAAAATACCGTCTATATCGGCTCTGCGGACGGCCACCTCTATGCCTTCAGAGCGGAAGACGGCAAGCTCCTCTGGAAATACGCTACCGGTGATCAAGTTGTCTCCTCCCCGAAGGTGGAAGAAGAAAGGGTTTACTTCGGTTCTGTAGATGGTTTTGTATATTGCCTGAGCGCTTCAAAAGGGGAGTTGCTCTGGCGCTTCCTAACCGGAGGGCCAGTAGTTTCTTCAGCCGCTCTGGCAGGAGGTGTGGTATACATAGGTTCCTGCGACGGCAAACTTTACGCTTTGCCTTCTATCCCTTCCCAAGGAGTTTAAAAAGTGGCGGAAAGATTCAGGCCCGATTATTACCAGACACTGGAAGTATCACCTTTCGCCTCTCAGGAAGAAATAGAGAGGGCTTACAGGCGTCTGGTGAAGGAGTACCATCCTGATGTCCTCAAGGCCTTTAAAACCGCCTTCCTCTTTCGCCAGCTTCAGGAGGCCTATGAGGTCCTCAGGGATCCCGAACGCCGTAAGGTTTACGACGAATGGCTTAAATCTCAAGGCCTTTACCCCGAAAGAATCTTCTGGGTTGAAGTTCTTCTAAGCCATAGGGCTTTGCCCCCGTTGTCCGAAGCTCAGGCCTGGTACGTCCTTTTCACCCTGCACGCTGAAAGCAATCATGTGGTACCGCCAAAGCCCATCAATCTCTGTTTGCTCATAGATACAAGCACTTCCATGAAAGGACCGAAGCTGGAAAGTGCCGTTAAAGCCGCTGAACTGGTCCTGCGAAACTTGAAGAAAGAAGACACTTTAGCAGTGGTTAGCTTCAACGATAGAGCAACGGTGGTCCTGCCGGCCTCCCATCAATATGACCCCAGGAAGGCCCTTTCTTTACTGAAGAAAATGAAAGCCGAGGGGGGCACGGAGATGTCCTACGGTATTTCTGCCGGCCTTTCGGAGCTTTCCAGAGCTGGCAAAACAAAGGAAAACATAAACCACATGATCCTTCTTACCGACGGTAACACTTACGGCGATGAGGAAGAGTGTATAAGGCTTGCCAGAGAAGCTAAAGCCAGAGGGATATCAATAACGACCATTGGCCTTGGCACGGCCTGGAACGAAGAGCTTCTGGAAACCATAGCCCAAGCAAGTGGGGGAATGAGCCTTTACATCCCTGGGCCTAAAGAGTTACCCAGAGCCTTTCAGGAGAGGGTTGAAGCTTTAGCCAGGGCTCTTTCCTCCTTCTTCGGGAAAATTGAAACCTCACATGTATCATTGAAAGGCTTGTTCCGCCTGGACCCTCAAACGAGCAGGGTGACGGTGGACGATAGCCCCTTCTTCCTGGGCCCCTTCAGTGGGTCAATCCGCCTGCTGGCAGAGCTCGTGGTGCCACCGCTCCCGGTTGGAGAGCATTCCGTCCTCAGGTGGGAATTTACGGATGTAAAAGGTGAATTCTCAGCCCGTGGAGAGATTTTCCTCGCCATACTGGAGGGAACCGGAGAGCAGGCGATACCCCATGAAATCCTCACAGCAGCCGGGCAGGTAGCTATTTTCAAGCTCAGGGAAAAGGCATGGCAGGAAATAAAAACGGGGAAAACGGCAAAAGCAAGCGGCAGTCTCCTGCTCCTGGCCAGGCGCCTGGAAAGCATAGGGGAAAAAGAGCTGGCCCTCCTGGCCCGAAAGGAAGCCCAGATGCTTCCTGAAGTGGGAGGCCTCTCGCCTGAGGGACGCAAAAGGCTTTACTACGGCACAAGGCTTTTAGCTCTAAAGCCCCCGGAGGAGAAATGATCCGTTGCCCTGCCTGCGGAGCAGAGAATTTGCCCAATACCCTTTTCTGCGAAGAATGCGGTGAACCCCTTATGCACGGGGGGAAACTCAGCGTCAGGATAGTTTCCCTGACGGAAGGATGGGAGGTAAAATTGCCAATAGAAAGTGAGATAATCATCGGCAGAGCGGACCCGTCAGCGGGTTTCAGGCCCCATCTTGATTTATCCGATAGGGGAGGGCTTGAAAAAGGGGTTTCCAGAAGACACCTTCGCCTTTTTCGGCAGGGCAAAAGGGTTTATGCTGAAGACCTGGGCAGTTATAACGGCTCCTTCATCAATAACAGCCGCCTTCTGCCCTTTGCCCCTCAAGTCATCGCTTCAGGGGATGAGCTGCGCCTGGGAGGAGAAATCTTGAAAATTTATCTGGAGGAGGGGTGAGAGCTATGGCCTATACCGTGGTAATCCACCTGGTTGGGGAGGAACCAATAATGGCGGAAATGGAAAAACTGCCTGATCCATCAGATAACTGCGTTATCTGTACTGGTGTCCGCAGAAGGGATGGGAAACCTGTGGAGTACGTGGAAGCCAATGTAGATATAGTCATATTTCCTTGGCACAGGATAAGCGTCATAGAAGTTCTGCCTTCAGTGGAAGAGGAAGTGGTGGAATTTTTCAGGGAATAGAGAGGCGGAAGCCGTGTCCCCTCACCGTTTCAATGAATTTTGTATCGGGGTCAAGGGAAGCCAGGCGCTCCCTAAGCCTGTGGACGACGGCATCTATAGCCTGGTCTGTTATGCCACCTCTGGCTTCTGGCCAGAGGGTTTGGGCTATTTCTTCGCGCGTAACGACACGCCCTGAGGCATCGTATAAAAGTTCCAGAAGGCGAAACTGAAGAGGTGAAAGGGGTGGGGTTAATTCCTTACCCTTTACCCATACTTTACGGGAAACTTTATCTAACCTTAAAAGAGGTTCGCTTTCAATGGTAACAGGTGCAGTTGCTCCAGCGTCCACGAACAGAAGCTTGAAGGCAAACGCTATAGCTATCTCATCGCCGTCCCTCAAAGTGTGGGGTGCGGACAGGGGAATGCCGTTGACAAAGGTGCCATTTTTGCTTCCCAGATCTTCCAGGACGAAATCTTTTCCCTGGCGAGTTATACGAGCGTGGAAGCGTGAAACCCGGCGGTCAAAGAGGGGGATATCGCAGGACTCGTGGCGACCTATAGTTATCACCTCCTGCTTTAATTCCCAGCGTTTCCCCCGTTCTGGCCCTTCCGTTAAGATTAAAATTGGCCCTTCCCAATGGGCAGGAGGTTCGTAGTCTTCGGACATGTTAGAGCTGGCCAAACCCCTTACCCCTGGAACCATTTTACGCTCCCGTTACAAAATATTGGAACTGATCGGGAGAGGAGGGATGGGCTCGGTTTATAGAGCCGAAGACCTCCTTCTCAGAGGGCGTTTTTGCGCCATCAAGGAAATAATTCCCCACCTCGCTCAGGATCCGAAAGCCATAGAAGAACTGAAAGGTCAATTCTATCAGGAAGCCAGCGTTCTGGCTCGCCTTGACCACCCCAACCTCCCCAAAGTTTCTGATTATTTCACCGAGGGCGATAGAGAGTACCTTGTTATGGATTTTGTCCCTGGTAAGGACCTGAAAACCATTGTAAACGAAGCAAGGGCAGCGGGCAAATTCCTGGATGAAGAGATAGTGCTTAAATGGGCCGAGCAACTTTGCTCTGCCCTGGAATACCTCCATAACCAGAGCCCACCCATCCTTCACCGGGACATAAAACCCTCTAACATAAAACTCACTCCCGCAGGAACTGTTAAACTTGTGGATTTTGGCCTTGTAAAGCTCCTTTACTCCGATGAAGAGAGAACCATAACAGTGCTGGAAGGGAGAGGAACCTTACCTTATACTCCTCTTGAGCAATACGCAGGGGAATCGGGCACAACGGATACCCGCTCAGACATTTACTCGCTCGGGGCAACCCTCTACCATCTCCTTACCGGTCAGCCGCCCCCTGATGCTAAGATGCGTTTCCTGAAGCCGGGATCCCTTATTCCACCCCGGAAGATAAATCCTGCAGTTTCACCCCACGTGGAAAAAGCTATCCTTTGGGCTATGGAGCTCCACCCTGATAACCGCCCACCTGATGTGCGAACTTTCGCCTCTGCCCTCCTGGGCCCATATAAAGGGGAGCCTGGAGAAAAGGAGGAGAAATGGGCTGATGCTCTTATAGCCAACTGGCCCTTTATCCTTCTGGCTTTGCTTCTGACTCTGGTGGCTCTTTTTTTGAGCCTCTCCTTCTGATCATTCCCCCTCCCAGGGCCGCTAAACCCAGCATAAACATAACGGTCCTTATCCCCAGAAAGTCAGCCATGCTTCCGCTGAAAAGCATGATCCCTATTGAAGAGATATTCACCACCAGATATTGAGTGGAGAAAACCCTTCCTCTCAAGTTGGCGGGAGGTCTTTCCTGAAGTAGAGTTTTAGCGGGCACGAAAATCAGAGCCATCCCTGCCCCGCAGGCCATAGCCGAAAGGCTCAAGAAACCAGGGAGTTTTCCTCCAAAAAGGGCCATTGCCGAGATAGAGGCTCCAAGGCCCAGAAGGCCATAGCATATCCAATCCTCATGAACCAGGAAGCGGGAACAGCGGTTCAAAAGAAGTAACCCCACCACAAAGCCTATCCCAACAGGTATCACCACAAGCGGAAATCTTGAAGCATCCCACCCCATCGTCCTGTAGATAAACCCGGGCAGGAGAGTGGAGATAGAAAGCATTATGAGGGTGGTGAGGCTCAACTGAAAGACAGCGGTTCTGGTTAGCCTATCCTTAGCGATCCATTCCCACCCATATTTTAGTTCTTCCCAGAAATTCATCTTTGCCGCAGTAACAGGATCATGGGCCCCCTTAGGGAGAAGGAAAGCATTAATCGCAGCTATAACTGAGAAGACCAGGGCTACGAGGGGGACGTTCTGAAGGCCCAGAAATTTTATGAGCACAGGGCCCAGCAGGAGAGCACCTGTTCCCTGGGCTACAACAGAACTGATCTGGAAAACCGAGTTGGCCCTGATGAGATCCCTGCGCCTGACCAGTGCCGGGAGGAGGGCTGCTTCTGCGGGGGAGATAAACTGGTTTAAAACCGATAGAAAGACATTAACAAGATAGGCAGAAAGCAAAAGCGGGAATCCCTTTAAAAATCGCAGAGCCAGGAAGAAAAGCCCCGCTACTGTGCCCTTGAACAGATGCGCAAGCACCAGAGTTACTCGTCGGTTAAACCTATCCACAAGAGGTCCAGCCACCAGGCTGGCTATGGTTCCAGGCACCGTTATAGTTAAAATAACAACACCTGTTTGGAGGCTGGAGCGGGTTTCAAGCTCTACCAGAACCACCGTATTCAGGTTGAGCGCATAAACTGCTGAAAGGGAGAGGAACTGGGCAGCCAGAAGTCGCGCAAAAGAGATATTTTTAAAAAGCGAAAGAGCTTCTACCATGGCCTGGTTCCTCCAGCTAATGATACCACACCCCGGATAAGGCAGGCAAAGTCTTTTTCCACGAAGGTGGTGAATCTGAGAGCGAAAATCAGGCGAACATAGACTAATCTTGTCCTGGGAAGTGCACTATGGCGGCTGTTATTCCCCGCTTGCCTGACTTGGAAAAGAACCAATCGAAAGACCGGAGGCCTGTCCCCACTAAAGTAGAAGTCCACCGCTGCCGACCTTGTTAAGCACTGCCCTTGAGGAGTCGCGCGGGCAAATCAAGGGCATCTGAGAGCGACCTTGTGAACAACAGTGCCTGAGCTTGATAGAGGCACACTGCTGGATGGCGAGACGTTCTGGAATGGCCGAAGAAAGGGGAGCTTCAGGAAGTTGAAGGAAGTGGAAAATCATGGTATACTTTCCCCAAAAAGAGGAGATGAAGATGAAATGGAGCATCTGGCGGCCTTTCTTTTCCTTTTGGTCCTTTTTCTCTTTGCAGCTAAAGCAATGAGCTGGCTCTTCATAAGGTTGCATCTTCCGGCCATCTTGGGAGAACTTCTTGCCGGAATTATCCTTGGGCCAAGCTTGCTGAATGTGCTTCACCAGCCCTTCTTCAGCCACGAAGAGTTTTTCCCCATAATAATGGCTCTCGCCGAATTAGGTGTAATACTTCTCATGGGAATAGCCGGTATAGAAATTGAGCTGGAAGAATTCCTCAAAACCAGAAAAGTAGCCCTTTTAGCTGGAGCCCTGGGCTTCTTCCTCACCATGACCACAGGGACGGTAATAGCTTACCTGTTCCGTCAACCCTTTATACCCTCTCTTTATCTGGGGCTTACCCTCAGCGTTACCAGTGTGGGCATTTCTGCCCAAACTCTCCTGGAGCTAAAGAGGCTCAATACTCGAGAAGGTATGGGCCTTTTGGGTGCAGCGGTAGTGGATGACATACTGGCTTTGCTCGGGCTGGCAGTCTTTACAAGCCTTATAGTCCAGGCGGGCAACAATTTCAGCGTTGTGTTTTCTTTAGCAAGGGCATTGCTTTACATAGTTGTGGCCTTTTTCCTGGCTCGCTGGCTCATCCCTGCTATCTCCAGATGGGTTCAGCGTCAGCCCCTGGGTGAGAGCATTGCTTCTTTAGCCTTTGTCACTTTCTTTCTTTTCTCGGGAATAGCAGAGGAATGGGGAGGGCTGGCAGCCATCACGGGAGCTTTCATCGCTGGTTTGGGATTCGGAGCATCCCCCATAAGGCATTCTGTAGTGGAAAAACTTCGTCCTATAGCTTACGGCTTTCTGACACCTTTGTTCTTCATCAGTATAGGATTAAGGGCTGATGCACGGGGATTTTCACCTCAAATAGCAGCTTTGTATTTATCGCTTGCCCTGGGAGTGATGCTTTCCAAAATTCTGGGGTGTGGCCTGGGCGCCTGGGCTGGTGGTTTTTCGCCTTCTGAAGCCTTTAAGCTGGGGATTGGGATGATGCCTCAGGGAGAAGTGGCTTTAATCCTGGCCTCTTTAGGGCTTACAGCGGGCTATATGGAGCCCAACAACTTCGTGGCAGTTATCGGCGTGATCCTGACCACGGTCCTCCTGACGCCCATTCTGCTCCGGATAGCTTTTGAACCGCCGGCCTTTTTAAAGGAGGCTTTCAGAAAGCGAAAAATAGAAGAACAACCTGCTTCGGAGGGATAATTTATGCCTAAATGTGTTGTCCTTATCATGACCAAGCTTGACAGGCTTTACGATGTTATCCGGGCTTGGGAAAACCTTGGGATACCAAGCCTCACCATGGTGAATACAATGGGGATGGCTTCTCTTAAGACCTGGGTTGGAAGAGAAGATGTCCCCCTTATCCCTTCCATCCGTTCAATTTTAGAGTGTGAAGAGCTGACCTTTTCCCATCGGACTATCTTTTCAGTGGTTCCAGACGATTTTGATGTGGAGAAATTGATAGAGGAGACGGAAAAAATTACAGGTTCGCTTGACGAACCTGAAACAGGCTTCTTCTTCGTGTTTCCGGTTCTGATGGCGCGGGGACTGAAGAAAAAGAGCTGAAAAGTTTTCCCTCAGGCCCGCTTTTCCCAAAAGGCGAAGAATTAAAACTTAGCCTGGTTTGCTTTTTCGAGCTCTTCTGGTATAATTAATAAAAACACAAAAGCGATGATGGAGACGAGTAGGCAGGAGGTACCGCTCAGAGAGCCCGGGGAAGGTGGAAGCCGGGTGTGGGAGGCCTGCTGAAAATCCCTCCGGAGCTGCCAGCCGAAAGCCAGGAACAAACCTGGTCAGTAGACCTGGCCGGATTCGCCGCCCGTTATAAGCGGCGGGGGTATGAAGGTACCCCTCAGGAGCGGGCTATCCTTAGCCAATAAGGGTGGTACCGCGGGAGTGAGAAGCTCCCGTCCCTTAAGACGGGAGCTTTTCGTTTATCAGGACCTAAGAGGAGGAAGCTTGACTTTCAAAATAGAACCGGATTGGGAAGGAGAAGCTCATTACACCATAATCTTTGACGGAGGGAGCGAGGGAAATCCTGGCCCCGGTTACGGAAGCTATGCCATAATCACTAAAACAGGCCGGAAAAGGTTTTATCGTCTCACTTTCGGGGAAATGTCCTCCAACGAGGCAGAATACAGAGCCTTAGCTTCCGCACTGTCTGAACTGATAAGCATTATAGAGGGAGCTGGCAGAAGTCCTGAGGAATTCACACTGGAAGTGCAGGGCGACAGTGCTCTGGTCATAAATCAGGTCTTGGGGTTGTGGAAAGCGCGGGAGCAAAACCTAAAAGAGCTCCGGGATGAAGTCCGCAGGCTCCTCGGCCGCTTTAAGGCCTGGAGGCTCGTCAAAGTTCCAAGAACCCAGGTCAAGAAAAAGTTAGGACATTAAATCCAAAAGGGAGGTGGGTATGGCTTTTAAAGAAGTATCCCCAAAAGTCAATCTTCCCCAGATGGAAGAAGAAGTGCTGCGCTTTTGGAAGGAGCATGGAATCTTTGAAAAAAGCCTTGAAAAACGCAAGGATGCCCCCCGCTACGTATTCTACGAAGGACCACCTACCGCCAATGGCCTTCCAGGAGTCCACCACGTCCTGGCCAGAGTGTTCAAGGATCTGTTCCCCCGCTATAAAACCATGAAAGGATATTACTGCTTGAGGAAAGGAGGATGGGATACCCATGGCCTTCCTGTGGAGCTGGAAATTGAAAAAGAGCTCGGCTTCACATCCAAGAGCCAAATAGAAGAGTTCGGCATTGCCGAATTCAACCGCCTCTGTAAGGAAAGCGTGTTCCGCTATGTGAAAGAGTGGGAAGAGCTCACTGACCGCATCGGCTTCTGGATTGACATGAAAAACGCCTACATAACCTTGAGCAACGAATTCATAGAATCGGTCTGGTGGATTTTGAAACAATTCTGGGACAAAGGCCTCATTTACAAAGGTTATAAATCCGTGCCCTATTGCCCCCGCTGCGGGACACCCCTTTCCGACCATGAGGTGGCTCTGGGCTACAAAGAGGTAGAAGATCCATCTATCTACGTGCTCTTCCCCCTCAGAGATGAGCCGGGCACTTATTTTCTGGCCTGGACCACAACCCCCTGGACCCTTCCGGGCAACGCCGCTCTGGCCATTCATCCGGAAGTAGAATATGTTGCAGTGGAACAAGTTAGGGACGGGAAAACCGAGCGTTATATCCTGGCCAAACCCCTTGTGGGAGATGTAATCCGTGGTGAATACCGTGTTGTCCGGACATTCCATCCCCAGGAGCTGGCCAGAAAATACTATATCCCCCTTTACTCCTTCCTACCCCTGGATAAAGATGCCCATTACGTGCTCCTGGCTGATTTTGTCAACATTGAAGAGGGAACTGGCATAGTCCATATCGCCCCCGCTTTCGGCGCCGAAGACCTGGAAGTGGGCCAGAAGTACGACCTGCCTATAATTCAAACCGTAGATCCTGACGGTCGGATGGTTGAAGCCGTTACTCCCTGGAAAGGCCTTTTCGTGAAAGAGGCAGACCCCCTCATCATTAAGGACCTGGAGGAAAGAGGGCTCCTTTACCGCCGGGAACTTTACACTCACACTTACCCCTTCTGCTGGCGGTGCGGGACACCTCTGCTTTACTATGCTCACCCCACCTGGTTCATCCAGACTACCCGCTACCGTGACCTTATGGTTTCCCTTAACAAGAAGATAAACTGGGTGCCAGAGCACATAAGGGACGGTCGGTTTGGCAACTGGCTTGAGAACAACATTGACTGGGCTTTGAGCCGGAACCGCTACTGGGGAACACCTCTGCCCATTTGGGTTTGCGAAGGTTGCGAGGATATGACCTTTATCGGAAGCTACAAAGAACTTAGGGATAGAGTGGAAAGTTCCGGCTACACCTGGCCTGACCCTTGGGATCCCCACAGACCTTATGTGGACCAGGTGGTTTTCCATTGTGAAAGGTGCGGTGGTCTGAAGCGCCGCGTCCCCGAAGTAATTGACTGCTGGTTTGATTCGGGAGCTATGCCTGTGGCTCAATGGCATTATCCCTTTGAGAACCAAGAAATCTTTGAGGATCAGTTTCCGGCCGATTACATCTGCGAAGCTGTGGATCAGACCCGAGGCTGGTTCTACAGCCTCCATGCTATCTCCACCATGCTCTTTGAAAACCTTTGCTTCAAAAACGTAATCTGCCTGGGCCTCATTCTGGACGAGAAAGGCGAGAAGATGTCCAAATCTAAAGGGAACGTAGTTGACCCTTGGTCAGTCATAAACCAGTATGGGGCTGATGCAGTGCGCTGGTATCTTTTCACCGCTGCCCCGCCTGGTCAGGAACGCCGCTTCTCCCAGGCCCTAGTGGGTGAAGTGGTGAGTAAATTCATGCTCACCCTCTGGAACTCCTATGCTTTCTTCGTAACCTATGCCAACATAGACGGTTTCAACCCACGGGAAAACTATGTGCCTCCGGCCGAAAGAGCATCCCTGGACCGCTGGATCCTTTCCGAATTGAACCTCCTGGTCAAGAACACTACCGAAGCTATGGAACGTTACGACGTACCAGGGGCTGCCAGGCCTATAGAGGACTTCGTGGACAATCTTTCCAACTGGTATATCCGGCGGAGCCGCCGCCGCTTCTGGAAGAGCGAAGCCGACCAGGACAAGCTCTCCGCCTATCATACCCTTTATGAAACCCTGGTAACCCTGTCCAAACTCCTGGCGCCTTTTACTCCCTTCATAGCCGAGGAAATCTACCGCAACCTGGTCCTGAATGTTGACCCTTCCGCGCCTGAAAGCGTCCATCTCTGCGACTATCCGGTGGCTGATGAAAGCCTCATAGAGCAGGACCTTATGGTTGATACTCGTCTGGCAATGCGGCTGGCAAGCCTGGGGCTGGCAGCCCGCAACAAGGCCCGCATTAAAGTCCGCCAGCCTCTGGAAAAAGTGCTGATCAAAGTGCGCTCGGAAGAGGAAAAGGCCAGGGTCCTGCGGATAGCAGATCAGCTCCAGGACGAGCTTAACGTCAAAGAGGTGGAGCTTATTGATGATGAGACCACGGTTACTTCCTACCGACTGGACACGGTGCCTGAACTTCTGGGCAAAAAACTCGGCAGCCTCTACCCCAGAGTAAGAGAACACCTGCAAACCATCACCGATCCTCAGGTAGCTCGCAGGCTCCTTGCGGGTCTCCCGGTAGAAATTGAACTGCCTGAAGGCTCCTTCACCCTTTCTCCAGAAGAAGTTACAGTGGAGCTGGTGGACAAAGAAGGTTATGCCTCGGCCTTTGAAGCTGGCTACCTGGTGGCTGTCACCACGACTATAACCCCTCAGCTCCGGAGGGAAGGCCTGGCCAGAGAACTGGTGAGGCGCATCCAGAATATGCGCAAAGAGGCTGATTTCCGCATCGAGGATCGCATCTACACCTTCTACCAAGCAGGACCAGAGCTGCGGGAAGTTCTCATTCTCTTCGCTGATTACATAAAGAGGGAGACCCTTTCCCTGGAACTCATAGAAGGAGCACCGGAAGAGGGAGCATACACTTCAACTTTCGAACTGGAGGTAGACAAGGGCCTCAAAGAGAAGATCACCCTGGGAGTAAAGCAGGTCCGCTGAATTTCGCACCTATGACTTCAGGGGGTGGGAGTGCATTTCATTCCCACCCCCTTTGCTTTTGTGTATTTTATGTAAAATCTAATTTCGTTGTTTTTGAAAACGCCATAAATAAAGGCCAGAGGCCGAAACCGTGCCAAACCCCGTGGGTTTTTATTAAAGGACTTGTTCACCTTTGCTGCCCCCTTCGGTTAGTGTATAATATAGCCGGGGGAGTCATGGATAGACAAGTGGAAGAGATTTTGAGGATACTTAAGGAGCCGGGTGTCCTCACGGATGAGCTTAAGCGTGAGCTTGTGGAGCTTCTGGTTTTTCCGCCGGAGAAAAAAAGAATGGCTTACGAGGAGTTTCTGGAGTGGGCTAATGAGGACACTCTGGCCGAGTGGGTGGAAGGGGAAGTTGTGCTGTATAGTCCTGCCTCCGCTTCGCACCAGAATTTGCTTCGGTTTTTAGGGACTCTTCTGAGCCAATATGTAGAATTTCGCAACTTGGGAATAGTTCTTCTCCCTCCTTTTCAGATGAAGCTTCCGAGGTCGGGCAGGGAGCCTGACCTTTTGTTTGTGGCGAGGGAGAATGTTGGGAGGCTTAAGGGCACCCATCTTGAGGGTCCGGCGGACTTGGTGGTGGAGATAGTTTCTCCGGAGAGTGAGAGGAGGGATAGGGGTGAGAAGTTCTGGGAGTATCAGGAGGGTGGGGTAAGGGAATACTGGCTCATTGATCCTGAAAAAAGGAAGGCTGAATTCTGGGAGCTATCGTCCACTGGGAGGTTTCAGCTTAGGATGGAAGGTAGCGAGGGAAGATACGAAAGTGGAGTGATAGAAGGGTTCTGGCTCAGGATAGAGTGGCTGTGGAGTTTACCCCCGATCCTGGAAGCTATTAAAGGGTTGGGGATTTTATAAGACAAATTGAACCGAACAGGGTTTGGAGGTAAGTGGCGAAAGCCCGTTTTATTTTTTGACGGGGGTAACCGTTGGCCGTATTATTGCAGGCAAAGCCAAGCAATTTGCTAATTGCCCCTGAGGGTTTTTTATTACACTTTGCTTGCGGCACGCTTTGTCGCCTTGGAGAAACGTTAAAGGGATGCCCTCTTTGGAGCACAGGCAAACAATCGCTGCGGAGGAAAAATGGACTACAAAGAAGAAATTTACCGTAATTTGGACAACCCTGAAGGCCTGGAGAAAATTTACCGCCAAGCCCTGAAAAACGGGGAGGCTGGGCTCTTCGCTGAAGCCATAGAAAGCCTCTTTTCCACCTATCCCCAGAACCTCCTCCTGGCTGCCTGGCATTACCGGCTGAGGGAAGAAACCGTTGTGGGCGCAGTCCCTGGCCGGACCCCTCTGCATTGGTTCTTAGCTGTGCTTCTGGCCATACCCAATGGCCTTATCTTCTGGTGGTTAAGTGATTTTCGGCTGATGGCTCGTCAGTTTCAACCCCTCTTCATCATTTATTGGGCCCCGATAGCCGCCGCTTTCATCCTCCTTTACCTTTTCTTCAACCGCCGGCAATTTCCGAGACGGCTCGCTCTGGTTTTGGTCGCCCTCGCTTTCATCAGCTTTTGGGTTTACTGGGCTGATTTCCTTATTAAGGAGGAAATCTTCTGGAAACAATATCTTACTCTGGGAGCAATCCACCTCATTTTCCTTTCGTGGGCTGCCATAGGCCTTTACGTTTTGAAGGAACAATACGATGTGGAAAGCCGGTTCGCTTTCCTGGCCAAATCCCTTGAAGCCCTGGTTATGGGCGGACTCATGGGCATAGTCCTCGGGATTTTCACGGGCATTTCCATGGGCCTCTTTTCCACTCTTAGCCTTTATATTCCCGATCCCATTTTCCGGATTTTCTATGGCGGGGCAGGCTGCATTCCCGTCCTTGCTGTGGCCTCAGTCTATGAGCCATTACGTCGCCTGAGGGAACAAAGCTTCGCCGCTGTATTCCGGTTCACCACCCTTTTGCTCCGCTTTTTCCTCTTCCCCTCAATCCTGATTCTACTCATCTATATCATCCTCATCCCCTTTAACTTCATGGAGCCTTTCTACAATCGCGAAGCTCTTGTAGTTTATAACATCATGCTCTTTGCTGTCGTGGCGCTTCTCCTTTGGACTACCCCTGTGGAAAGGGTGGAGCTTTCTGAGAGGTTAAGCCGCTGGCTGAAGTATGGACATATAACCCTGACTTCGCTGGCTATACTTGTGAGCCTGTATGCTTTCTCGGCCATAATTTACCGGACCTGGTGGGATGGCTTGACCCCCAACCGGCTTACGGTGATAGGTTGGAATACAATAAACACCGCTCTCCTAATAATCCTTCTCTGGCGCGAGGCTAAAGCGGGCAAAGACTGGGTTGCTGCAACCCATAAAACCTTCGCCCAAGCAATGCCAGTCTATGCCGGGTGGAGTTTCCTGCTCCTTCTGGCTCTGCCTTTTATCTTCATAGGAGGATAAAATGAACCGGGGCCTTTACTTTGAAGACATAACTGAAGGGATGGCTGTCCGCTCTCCGGGGCGCACAGTCACCGAAGCAGATATTGTTATGTTCTCGGCTCTCTCAGGGGACTGGAACCAGCTCCATACCGATGTCGAATACGCTAAATCCACCCCCTTTGGCGAGAGAATAGCCCACGGCCTTCTGGGCCTTGCCATCGCCTCAGGCCTTGCTTCCCGCCTTGGATTTCTGGAAGGCACTGTGGAAGCTTTCCTGAGCCTTGACTGGAAATTCAAAGCTCCTATAAAGATTGGCGACACCGTCTATCTGGAAGCCTCCGTGGCCCGAAAAAGGGCCATGCCTGGCCTCGGAGGCGTCGTGGTCTTTGACGTGGCTCTCCTTAACCAGAGAGGCGAGGTGGTCCAGAAAGGCCAGTGGACTGTTCTGGTCAAGAGAAAACCTTAAGGAGGTTGGCCATGGATCTCTACGGGAAGGATCTGATTTGCACTCAGGAATGGAGCCTGGAAGAGCTCTGGGCTGTCCTTGACCTGGCGGCCAAAATGAAAAGGGAGCGCTTCTCTCCCCGCTGGAGCGAAGCCCTCAAGGGCAAAACCTTCTTCATGCTTTTCTATAACCCTTCAGTTCGCACCCGTATATCCTTTGAAGCTGCCATAACGGAACTCGGGGGGCATGCCCAGTACCTCGTGCCTGAAACCATGCGCCTTAAGACCGAAAAGACCGCTGGCGAAACCATTGAGGATGCCGCCAAAGTTATGAGCCGATATGGTGTAGGCCTCGGCATCCGCATCTTAGAGGACAAAGTTCCTTATTATGGAGCTGGTAATGAGCTGATAAGGGAATATGCCCGCTACGCTGATATCCCCGTCATCAACATGGCCGACGACAAATTCCACCCTTGCCAGGGCTTGGCTGATATAATGGGGTGGATGGAGTGGTGGGGGAACGGCGTGGGTAAACCCCTGGACCCCGAATCCATTCGCGGAAAGAAACTCCTGGTCGTTTGGGGGCATGGGGCTCTGGCCCGCTCCTGGTGTTCAGTTCAGGAAGCCCTCCTCATAGGCTCCCGTTTCGGTATGCATGTAACCCTTGCCTATCCCGAAGGTTATGACCTGGATCCCGAAGTAATTGAACAGGTGAAAGCTAACTGTCGGGCCAACGGCACCACCTTTGAAATCGTCCACGATCCCATCTCCGGCTATGAAGGAGCCCATGTGGTCTATTCCCGCCACTGGATGAGCCCTCAGGCCTATCGGGATGGGGTTTTCCACAAACAAGAAGAAATTGAGAAAGCGCTTCGTTACCCCGAATGGATATGCGACGAAGAAAAAATGAAGCGCACCGCCAACGCTATATTCACCCATCCCATGCCAGTGGACCGGGGACATGAGGTTACCGATGGGGTGGCCAGTGGGCCTCGTTCCTGCATCTACGACGTGGCTGAAAACCGCCTTCACGTCCAGAAGGCGATAATGGTCCTGACCATGGCTAACTGGTAAAAATCCTTCAAGGAGGATAAGAGTATGGGTAGAAAGGGCTTAGCAGTTGTAGCTATAGGGGGAAACTCTCTTATAAAGGACCCCCAGCATCAAACCGTTCCTGACCAATTTGCTGCAGCTTGTGAAACAGCCTGGCATATAGCTGAGATGATAGAAGATGGATGGGATGTGATCATAACCCATGGCAATGGCCCGCAGGTGGGCTTTATCCTGCTGCGCTCCGAACTGGCTCGTCACGTTCTCCATACAGTCCCTTTAGACTCCTGTGGAGCTGATACTCAGGGAGCTATCGGTTACATGCTTCAGCAATGCCTCTACAACGCTTTCCTCAAGAAAGGGATGAAGAAACAGGCCGTAACGGTGGTTACTCAGGTGGTGGTGGACCGGAACGACCCCGCCTTCCAGAACCCTTCAAAGCCCATTGGGCCTTTCATGAGCAAAGAAGAAGCCCTCAAGCGCAAAGAAGAGGACGGTTGGGATGTAATGGAGGATGCTGGTCGGGGCTGGAGGCGGGTTGTCCCTTCCCCCTATCCACTGGAAATTGTGGAACTTGATGCCATAAAATACCTCGTGGACCAGGGCTTTGTGGTTATAGCGGTGGGCGGAGGGGGTATACCGGTTATAAGACTGGATGATGGTACCCTCAAGGGAGTTGAAGCAGTAATTGATAAAGACCTGGCCTCGAGCCTCTTAGCCGTTGGCATAAAAGCCGACCTCTTCCTCATAAGCACTGCTGTGGAGAAAGTAGCCCTGAATTACAAAAAGCCCAATCAGGTCTGGCTGGATAGAATAACCCTTGAAGAAGCAAAGCGGTATTACGATGAAGGCCACTTCCCACCCGGGAGCATGGGCCCCAAGATACAGGCCATAATTAACTACCTGGAGCAGGGTGGGAGAAAAGCCATAATTACCAGCCCTGAAAATATAACCAGAGCCTTGAGGGGCGAAACAGGCACCCACATCGTCCCCTGATTACACTGATTCATATTAAAATAGCAAATCCTGCCCACAAACCTCCAACCCTGAGCGGACGAGGAGGTACCCTTTGCTTTTGTTACTAAACTATAGTATAATTAGCGCAAAACAGGCAGAGGATATTTCTAATGAAGAACCTGCCCATTCAAGCCTGGCTCGACGGAATAGCGACGGCCATATTGGTCATCTCGCCTCAGGGTGAGATAACCTTCGCCAACCGAAAGGCCCTGGAAATATTGGAATCTACCCTTGAAGGAGTGGTGGGCAAACCGATAAGTTTTTTTGTGAAAAATTTTGACGAAAAGACTATTGAAGCCCTGGCCAAAAGAACCGCACCAACAACCTTTGCCTTCAAAACCTTCATTATATGCCCGAGCGGGAAGAAAATCTCCGTTTTAGTTACCCCTTCCCTGGTATGGGATAACGGGGAACTAAGAGCCTTAATTCTAACTCTTGAGAAAGCTCCCCCGTCTCCTCCGCCTGCTCAATATCTGCCCATCTTGGCTTCTGTAGCCAGAGCAGCCTCCTCTTCACTTCACCTTGAAGAGATAGCTGAAGCTGTCTACAAAGAATTGGCCAAAGCCATCCCTCTGGATGCTTTCTATATCGCTCTGTATTACCCGGAAACAGAAGAGCTGGACTTTATAATTCGGGTGGATGAAGGGATAAAGGAGCCCAGGGAGCGCCGGAAGCTGGCCCCAGGACTTACCCAGATCGTCCTGAAAAATACAGCCCCTCTGCTTATTGCAGACCTGGAGAAAGAGCCTTATCCCTTTACTCTCTGGGGAACTGGTAAGGTCCCCCGCTCTTACCTCGGGGTCCCGATGATTGCTGAGGACAAAGTAATGGGGGTTATATCGGTCCAGTCTTATACCCCCGCCTCCTACTCCTGGGAAGATGTAGAAATGCTCATGACAGTAGCCTCTCATCTGGCTTTAACTTTTCGCAACGCCCTCCTTCACGACCAAATCGTCAAATTGGCCAATAGGCTTTCAATTTTGAACGAAATAGCCCGCCACACCATTATCCTCACTGATATTGAAAACATATTGCAGAAAATAACTCAGATTATCTGGGAAAAGCTCGGCCATTATGGGGTATTGCTCTTCCTGGTGGAAGGAGAAGAAGCTGTCTTGAGAGCTGTCGCTGGGGAGCTTGCCCGGGTGGCAGGGCCTGGATACCGTCAGCACCTATCCCAGGGGATAATCGGCTGGAGCATAACTCGCAACGAAATTACCCTCTGCAATGATGTTTTAAAAGACTCCCGCTATATACCCGGGCCCGTTCCCCTGGGTCTGGTGAAATCCGAATTATGCGTTCCCATAAGCTTCAAAGGAAAAACCATAGGAGCTATTGACCTTCAGGATACTCAGCCCGGAGCCTTTTCCCCTGAGGATGCTACAACTCTCGAAGCCGTCGCTTCCCTGGTAGCAATAGTCCTTCACAATGCCAGGCTCTACCAATCATTGCGGGAAGAAAGGAAACTGCTTCGAACTTCCGCTGATGCCCTTCCTTTAGAAATAATGGTCTTGAACCAGGACATGATGATAGTGGCGGCTAACAGAACTCTACTCGAAAATTACAAACTCACCCTTGGAGAAGTTATAGGGAAACCTTGGCGCGATGTTCTGAAAAGCTCAGAAATTGAGGCCAGAGTGCAGGAAGCTTTCAGGGAAAACAGATTGGTTGTGTGGGAAGAAAAAGAGGGGGAAAAGGCTTACCGGGCCTTCGTTACCCCTGTTCCGGAAACTCCCTGGGCAGTCCTGGGGCGCCAGGATATAACCTCTGAGAAAGCCTTAGCCGAGAAACTGAAAATAATCCACAAGTTGGGCCGGGAATTGGTTATGGCTCAGGATGAGGATTATGTAATCCAGGCTGTCCTGGAAGCTGCCTATTCGGCCCTGGGGTTCAAAACTGTAGCTTACTTAGAAGTAGACCGAACGGAAAACATCATCCGCCTTCGAGGCATTAAAGGTTATGAACTTTCAAGAGATTTCTCCCTTCCTCTGGATGGGGAGAAAGGCCTTACAGTTGCTGCTGTCCGCTCCGGTGAACTTCTGTACGTGCCGGATGTGACAAAAGACCCTCGCTTTGTACCGGGGCCCAGAGAACTTAACACCCGCTCCGAAGTGGATATCCCAGTCAAAGTAAGGGGCGAGGTTACGGGCGTTTTAAACGTTGAGGACGAGAGAGAAGACGCCTTCAGCCCTGAAGACATCCGCCTCCTCACGACTCTGGCCGATTACATGGGCATTGCCCTGGAAAATATCCGCCTTTTCCAGGCCGAAAAGAAATCCCGTATTCTGGCCGAGGCCCTTTCCCGCGCCGTTGTAAGGCTGAGCTCAACCCTTGAACTTGAAAGCATCCTGGACCTGATCCTGGAGCAAGTTAGCTCCATAGTCCAGGGCGATGCCTTTAACATCCTGTTTGTGGAAGGAGATAAAGCTAAAGTAATACGCGCCCGTGGATATGAGAAGTTTGGGTTAGCAGAGATGGTGCAGGGGCTGATTTTACCCCTTTACCCCAACTTGAGGCGCATGATGGAAACAGGCCAGGTTGTCCTCATCCCCGACACCGAATCCGAGCCTGAGTGGGTTAAGATCCCCGGCTTTGAATGGCTGCGTTCCTACGTGGCTGCACCCATCCGACTGGGCTCTGAGACCATAGGATTCCTCTGCGTGGATGGAACCGTCCCAGGGCAATTTTCCTATGAGGATGCTCGCCGGCTTGAAATTTTTGCGTCTGCTGCAGCTGTAGCCATAAACAATGCCCGCTTGACCTACGAGCTTAAAGAATCAGAAGCCCGCTATCGTTCCCTTAGCGAGGAATGGGAGCTTACGTTTAACTCCATAAACG
Source organism: Anaerolineae bacterium (assembly GCA_025062375.1). Classification (NCBI taxonomy): domain Bacteria; kingdom Bacillati; phylum Chloroflexota; class Anaerolineae; species Anaerolineae bacterium. Next base: position 57,574 of record JANXAG010000004.1, read on the forward strand.
ACGCTGTATTTATTGCAAGCAATGATTTCACTATCTTAAGGGCTAACAAGGCTACCGCCAAACTTCTGGGATTCTCTTCACCTGAAGAGCTAATAGGTTTCAAATGCTATACCCTCGTCCACGGAACCAGGGAGCCTACTCCGGATTGCCCTTTCAATAAAATGTTAGCAACCCAGAAGCCAGTATCGGAAGAAATTGAAGAACCACACCTCAAGCGAATCCTCTCCATTGGCTTGTTCCCCGTCTTTAACCAAGAAGGACAGATAGTTTCCTTCGTTCACTCCATAAGGGATGTCACAGCCGAAAGAGAATTCAGAGAGCGCCTCTTCCAGGCCGAAAAGCTCGCTTCCATAGGCCAATTGATCTCCGGGGTTGCCCATGAACTCAACAATCCTTTGACTTCGGTACTGGCCCATGCTCAGCTTTTGAGCCTGGACCCTTCCATGCCTGAAAGTGCCCGTGAAAGCCTTAAGTGGATAGAAGAAGAAGCCCGCAGAGCCGCCAGTATCGTTCAGAACCTGCTGGATTTTGTTAGAAGGCGTCCTCCGAAAAGGGAAATGACCGATATAAACGAACTCATCCGCAAAACCATATCTCTCAGAGCTTACGAAATGCGAGTGGAGAATATAGAAACTAAAACCGAGCTGGCGCCTTTCCTCCCATTAACTCTGGCAGACCCTCAACAGCTTCAGCAGGTTTTCCTCAACATCATCATAAATGCTGAGCAGGCGATGTATGAAGCCCACAGGGGTGGGACTTTGATTGTCAGAACTTCTCTAACTCCAGAAAACTACATCCGGATTGAATTTTGCGATGACGGCCCTGGCATCCCCAAGGAGCATATGTCTCGCATCTTTGACCCCTTCTTCACTACGAAGGAGAAGGGAACGGGAATGGGGTTGACCATTGCCTACAATTTGGTGAAAGAGCACGGGGGGAGGATTTGGGCTCGCAATAACACTCCTGAACCGGGTGTCACCTTCTTTGTGGAAATCCCTTTAACGGCCGGGGAAGAGGAAAAGTGGGCTGAAGAGCTTTTAAAGCAATTGGAGGAGAAATTGCCCTCCGCTCGAGCGCTGGTGGTGGAGGATGAAAAGGCTATAGCTATCGTGCTGGAAACTTTCTTGATGCGGGAAGGCATAGAGGTGCATACAGTGGCGGATGGAGAAGAGGCCCTTAAAATCCTGGAAAACCAAGATTTTGACCTTATAATTTCAGACGTGCGTTTGCCGAAGCTCAGCGGCATGGCCCTGTATGATATGGTCAAGGCTAGCAAGCCCCATCTTGCTGACCGCTTCGTTTTCATAACTGGTGATGTCCTTACCCCGGCCACCGAAGCCTTCCTCCACTCCACCGGTTCCCTCTATTTAATGAAGCCCTTCAGCATCAGTCAGCTCAGGGAAGTCACAGAAAAGGCCCTCAGGAAACGGCGAGATGCTGTCTGCTGAGAAGAGGTTGAGTTTTACAAGTTCTCCGAAGTTACGCCCTCCAGAGGTTCACAACTCAACACCGTTTACTGTTAACCCCGATTTTCAAGCCGCCTCGCCGATTTTTGACGATGCACCGTCTCTTCGGTATAATAAATTAAGATTGGTTTACCCAACTTTTGAGGGGAGGTGAGCTTAAGATGTGGCTTTGGGACCCAATTTACTTTATATTTGCCTTACCGGCTTTGCTCTTTGCTTTATACGCTCAGTATAAAGTTCATAGCTCTTATTCCCGCTACTCACGCATCCGCAACCGTCTGGGTGTCGAGGGGGTGAGGGCTGCTGAGATCTTGCTCAGGTATAACGGTTTACAGGGGGTAAATATTGAAGGAGTACCCGGAACCTTAACGGACCATTATGACCCTCGCACCAAAACTTTGAGGTTGTCTGCCGAAGTGGCAAGGATGCCTTCAATAGCTGCCATAGGAATTGTTGCCCACGAAGTGGGCCATGCAGTTCAGGATGCTGAAAATTACCCGCCTTTAAGGCTTCGCGCTGGCCTTGTCCCAATGGTTAACCTCGGCTCCTGGCTGGGCCCAATCCTCTTTTTTGTAGGATTGCTTCTCAACGCCTTTGATCTGGCAGCTATAGGCCTGATCCTCTTCTCTCTGGGAGCAGTCTTCGCCCTGGTTACTCTCCCGGTAGAATTTAACGCTTCTAAACGCGCTATGAGGATGCTGCAGGAAACAGGCCTTGTTTCCCTTGAAGACCTCAAAGGGGTAAAAAGCGTCCTTTCGGCTGCAGCTCTGACCTATGTGGCAGCTCTTGCTCAGGCAATCTCCACCCTTTTCTATTACGCTTTCCTGCTTTTTGGCCTTAGGAGGGAGGAGTAATAAAGAAGAAAGGGTTACTGGATCTGGATTATAGCGAGCTGGAAAGGCTCCTTACCGGGTGGGGAGAGCCCCCTTACCGTGTTAAGCAACTCTGGGAGTGGATTTACAAACATTTAATTGATGACTTCCGGCAAATGACCAACCTCCCCAAGGAGCTGCGTCAGCGCCTTGGGGATGAGTTTTTCATTAAACCTTTAGAACCTGTTGAAACTTTAGAGTCTGCTGATGGCTCCACCCGCAAAGTCCTTTTCCGATTACCGGATGGGGAGACTATTGAAAGCGTCTTCATGCATTACCAGCAGAGAAGAACAGTGTGTGTTTCAACTCAGGTGGGATGTCCTATAGGGTGCCCATTCTGTGCCACGGGGCGAAGCGGCTTCCGGCGCAACCTCAAGCCAGGTGAAATAATAGCTCAGGTCCTGCACTTTGCCCGTGAAGTTAAGAGAGTTCAAGGAGACACCATAAAACCTGTAACAAATGTAGTGTTCATGGGCATGGGAGAACCTTTCCTTAACTATGAAGCCACTCTCCAATCGGTTAAAATCCTGAACGACCAAAAAGGCTTCAACTTGGGAGCAAGGCGCTTTACTATATCAACCGTAGGAATTGTGCCGGGAATAAGGCGCCTGGCGGAAGAAGGCCTTCAAGTTGAACTGGCGGTTTCCCTGCACGCATCCAATGATGAGATAAGGGATAAACTGGTGCCGGTGAACAAGGGTTACCCGATAAAGCGCCTGCTTGTAGCCTGTCAGGAGTATATTAAAAAAACCAACAGACGCATTACTTTCGAATATGTGCTCATAAACGGTATTAATGATAGCATCGCTCATGCCCGTGAGCTAGCAGCTATTCTCGGGGATATGCTTTGCCATATAAACCTCATCCCTATGAACCCTGTCCCAGGCGTGTCAATGGGACCACCTCCGAGGCATCGGGTGCTGGCCTTTGAAGAGGAGCTCAAACGCCACGGCCTGTCAGTAACCTTGAGGACAAGTAAAGGAACTGATATCCAGGCCGGATGCGGTCAACTAAGACTGAGAACTTTAAGCGATGTCCAAGGCAATTAAAATTGCTCCATCCATACTTTCGGCAGACTTCACCCGTCTTGGGGAGCAGGTAAAAGAAGCAGAAGCGGCAGGAGCCGATTACATCCACGTAGACGTAATGGATGGCCATTTTGTCCCCAACATAACTGTTGGCCCTTTGGTAGTCAAAGCATTGAGGCGCATCACCCCTCTGCCTCTGGACGTCCACCTTATGATAGAAAAGCCAGAACGATTTGTAGAAGAATTTTCCAGAGCTGGTGCAGATATAATCACGGTGCACTGGGAAGCTTGCCCTCACATTTACAGGGTTTTGTGGAAAATACGAGAACTGGGTAAAAGGGCAGGGGTATCTATAAGCCCGGCTACTCCGGTTTGGGTGCTGGAAGAAATCCTTGAAGAAACAGATCTCATCCTGGTTATGACGGTAAGCCCTGGCTTTGGAGGGCAGAAATTAATCCCAAACGCACTGGCTAAGGTGGAGAAACTCAAAGATATGCTCAAACAGAAAAACGTAGCCCCCGAAATAGAAGTAGATGGGGGCATAAACGAAGAAACAGCCCCCTTAGCTGTGCGAGCGGGAGCACAGGTGCTCGTAGCAGGAGCTGCTATCTTTGAATCGCCCTTCGGAGTAAGAGAAGCAATCCGGCGGATCAGAGCCGCGGCTTTGGCGGCTATTGAATCTTAGGTTTTGCTCAAAGCTTTGAGACATTTAGTGCAAATATAAACACGCCTCTTACGGCCCCCTTCGTGAATGATTTTGCGCTGAACATTAGGGAGCCATTTCCTCTTAGTAGCGTGTTTGGAATGGCTAACATTGTGCCCAAATTGAACGCCCTTACCGCACACCTCACACACTGCCACTTCTACAGCCCTCCTTTAAAAATTTGAAGCTATGATAGCACAAAAGGCAAAAGGGAGCAAGTTGCCGGAGTTTTAGTGCTGAGAGGCCTCTTACATTGCCTGCGGAAACTCTCAGGGAGCCAGATGCGTCAAAAGAGCTTCCTCTAAAGCCAAAAGTTTTCAGACATGCTGCCTGCACTCAAGGCCAGAATTACTTTTGGGGAGAACGCGCACTTTATGGCAAAACCCCAAGTTCCTTTAGGGCTTCCAGGACAGGGGGCGGACTCCACAACCACTCTATCTTCAACCAGAATCCTTCTACAACTTTGCTTTCGTATTTCCCTTCGCTCCCCTCCATCCTCAGCTGGAACCTCCCGGAGGCAGATAGCTCCCAGAATTCGGCCTTTTTCTTTTCCGGGTCAATAAGCCAGTACTCCTTTACCCCTCCCTCCTGATATTCCCAGAATTTCTCACCACGATCTCTCCTTTCGCTTTCCGGAGAAACCACTTCCACCACCAGGTCTGCCGGGCCGTCAAGGTAAGCATCCTTGAGCCTGCTCAGGTTTTCTCTCGCTACAAACAAAAGGTCAGGCTCCCTGCCTGAACTCGCCAGTTTCATCTGAAAAGGTGGAAGCAGAACCACTCCTAAACCGTGAAATTCCGCATAGAGGCCGAGGAGAGCCCCCAGAAAACGAACCACATTCTGGTGCAAAAGGGAGGCAGGCGTATAAATTACAACCTTTCCATCCACCCACTCAGCCAGAGTGTCCTCATCGGCCCAATCCAGAAATTCCTCATAGGTCATCTTTCTCCTTTCAGGGGGAAAAACCAGAAGTTCCATAATCGCTCGCTTGAGCTCATCGGTGAGGATCCCAGGCTCTTTCAGCCTCTTCAAGATTTCTTCTCTGCGTCTGTCCATAAGCCCTCTTCTAAAAAAGGTCCCATTCCATTTCTTCGAGAGGGGCCGCAATGTCAAAGAAGGTGATCACGAGCATGAGGATCAGAAGGATGGCCACACCTATCATGTGAATCCAGCTTTCCCTTCTCGGGTCAATTCTATGTCCTTTTATAGCTTCAAAGGCCACGAAAAGCAACCTTCCTCCATCCAAACCCGGAATGGGCAAGAGGTTGCTCACGGCCAGGGCCACATTCAGAAGGGCAGATACGAATAAGAAGGGGAACCACCACCCCATAAGGGAGCTTTGTTCAGCCACATCGGTCATTACCTGGAGAGCCCCCACTGGCCCCACTGGCCTTAAGGCGGCAAGGGGAAGTAAGCCGGAAATCACCTGGATCGGAATGGTGATTATAAGGACTACGGCCCTGAGGATGCTAAACGCCGAAAGGAAGAGAGCTTCAAAAGGTGAGGCTTGCTTTTTAACGTAAGCCATGCCTATTTTGACCCCCATCGGTCCCTCCCCGGCGGGGGGAGAAGGCCTTGGGACCAGCCGGACGGTGAACAGTTCTTCGCCTCTTTTGATTTGAAGGGTAATTTCCTGCCCCAGATGTTTGTCAGTGTAGTTTGAAAGCTCTTCAGGCGTGCGGAAGTTGACCCCATTAGCAGAGAGGATGATATCTCCTGGTTTGATTCCAGCGGCCTCAGCTGGAGAGCCAGGGGCTACTCCGAAAACTTTAACCTGATATAGAGGGGATGGATAGCCGCTCATGAAGGCCCCAGTAAAAAGGGTAAAAGCCAAAAGCAGGTTCATCCCTGCACCAGCCAGGAGGACTTTAGCTCTAACTCCTTTGGGCTTGGAGGCAAGGCCTCCCTCTATTGAAGGGTCATCTTCGCCCACTACCTTTACAAAGCCTCCGAAGGGGATGGCATTGAGAGAGAATACAGTCTCTTCCCATCGGGCCAGTGGTATTAACCTGGGGGGAAAACCTATCCCAAACTCCTCGACTCTTACCCCGTTCCTCTTGGCCAGGATAAAGTGACCCAGCTCGTGGGCAATTATGGACAAACTGAGAAATAGAAGGGCCAATATAAGCCAGTTCATTTCACCACCCTCTTATTTAGATTGCGATAGCGCCACTTTATCTCCCAAACTCTGAAGGCAGCTTCTACCTTTACTGGAAAATTCAATTTGGATTTCCCTATGCGTCTGTCTTCAAAATAGATGGGTATCTCCAGCACCCTGAACCCCAGCTTTTCGCACAGGTAGATCATTTCCACCTGAAAAACATAACCGTTAGAACGAACCCTGGAAAAGTCAATGGCCTCTAAAACCTCACGGCGGAAACACCGGAAGCCGGAGGTGGCATCTTTGACTTTGAGCTTGAGGATCAGAGGGATGTAGACGGCATTAGCCCACCAACTTAGAAGAACCCGATTTAGACCCCAACGCTCATCCACCCTCCCTCCAGGTATATATCGGGAGCCTATCACCACATCGTACTCCTGGATTTTTTCCAGCATGATAGGGATGTAGGAAGGGGAGTGGGAGAAGTCTGCATCCATCTGAATTACATAGCGAGCTCCCTTATCCAGAGCGTAGCGGAAGCCTGTTATATAAGCTGTGCCCAGGCCCAATTTGGCTGGCCTTTGGATTACATGAACTATGTCAGGGTGCCTTGCAGCTATTTCCCGGGCAATCTCACCAGTCCCATCGGGAGAATTGTCGTCCACAATCAGGATGCTGAGGTTCGGGATAGCAAGAGCGAAAAGTTCCCCGACAAGTTTGGGGACGTTTTCGGCTTCGTTATAGGTGGGAATCACTACCATCGTTTCCAAAGTCTACCTCCAGGCCATTTTAATGGCTTCTTTGGCCGCTTTGTAGACGCTGTGGTAAAGTTTATGGCGGTCTAAAGCTTGTGGATTTATAGTGACAAGGGCGATGATGAGCTCATTATCCATAGCCTCTTGAGGGATTATCCCCTCGCTCAGGGAATCAGCTACGGCTCTGGCGATAGCTGCCTGAGTGGGGCCGTAAACCATGTTAGCCTGACGAAGGTTACGCAGCTCCACCGTGGGCACTATGAGGGTGGGTGGGCGAACGGTAAGGTTGGGTTCCAGGATAGCAGTGAGAGCTTCCCTGTAGGGCAGCGGGTAAGTAAGCTGGTAAGCGTAAGCTTCCCCCAGGACGCCATTGTGGTTTCCAGCTATGAGTTCAACCCTGGCCTTATCCAGCTTTTCCCCTGCTTCCCCGACTCCAAGCCGCAATCCTTCCCTTTCTATGTCTTCAGGGCTGATGCCGATTTCCCGGAAACGTTCCTTCAGAGGGGATGGGCTACTGTGGGAGAATACTTCTTCCGGCATTATCTTGCCCAATTTTTCCAGCTCCAGACGAATTTCGGCCCTGTCTTCATGGACTAGAGCCCCTCCCACTCCCTTCAGAGGCTGGCGGGGGTTCCCCACGTCAAACCCCATCATGTTCAGGGCAGCTTTTACTGCCACTGCCCCCCCGTAACGGGTGAAGATGCGGCTTAACTTTTGTACCTGAAACTGAAGTTCTCGGGCTTTATTCAGGTCCCCTTCCTGAACTGCTTTGTAAATTTCCCTCCAGATTTCCGGGTAAACATTTGCTGAGGCCAGGATCATACCAGATGCCCCTGCTGCCAGTGCTCCCACGACTATCTCGTCGTGTCCCACTAAAACTTGAAGGCGGTCTCCACAGTACTCCAGGATTTCCATCATGTAGGCGAGGTTGCCCGATGAATCTTTCAGCCCTACTATGTTGGGAATATCTGCCAAGTCCTCTATTACTCGGCGAGGAAGGTAAGTATCGGTAGTCTGGGGGATGTTGTAGAGGACTATCGGGATGTCCACAGCTCTGGCGATTTCGTAAAAGTGCTTGAATATTCCCTTTTCGGATGGGCGAATGAAATAAGGGGTGACCACAAGGCAAGCGTTAGCGCCAGCCTTCTGGGCTTCGCGCGCCAGTAAAATGGCCTCCCGAGTTGAGGCGGCGCCTGTCCCAGCAATGACTGGCTTTTGACCTTTTACTTCGTCCACCACGATTTCCAGAACCCTTCTCCTTTCCTCGTGGGTCATGTAAACAAATTCGCCCGTTGTCCCCACCGGGACGAAGCCATCCACGTTGGGCATCAGATACCGCACCAGTTTTCGGAGAGCCTCTTCGTTGATTTTTCCTTCTTTATCAAAAGGCGTGACCAAAGCTGGGAAAACTCCTCTAAGAGAAAGCTTTACCATTTTTAACCCCCTTCCCGAAAGGGAGAGATGTTTTGGGAGATTATAAAGCAAAAAGGGGAGGAAAGCAAAAAACTCCCCACCCTTTTTGCACCAAGGGTGGGGAGAAGGGCCAGCAAGGGGTCTAAACTTGACGGTATTCCCCTTCTACGGTTTCACCGCCGCCCTGTTCTCCGGGAGGAGTGGGCCCGCCAGGCCCCTGGCCGTACATGGTTGTCCCTATTTGCTGGAGGAGCTCACCAAGCTCCTGGGTTAACCGGCGGATGGTGTGGATTTCCGTTCCCTGCATTGCGGAGCGGACTTCGCTTATCTTTGCCTCTATCCGGCTCTTTAGGTCCGAGGGAATACGGGCTCCAAACTCCCGGAGGCTTTTTTCGGCAGTGTAGATTACAGCGTCAGCCTGGTTGCGAGCTTCCGCCAGCTCTTTCTTACGGCGGTCCTGCTCGGCGTAATGCTCGGCTTCTTTTATCATCCGTTGAATTTCTTCTTCCGTAAGGCCTGAGCTGGCTGTGATGGTTATCTTCTGCTCTCTACCAGTAGCCAGGTCCTTAGCCGAAACGTGCAGGATGCCGTCGGCGTCAATATCAAAGGTTACTTCTATCTTGGGAACCCCACGTGGGGCAGGGGGGATGCCATCCAGGATGAAACGCCCAAGGGTCTTGTTGTCCGCAGCCATAGGGCGCTCTCCCTGAACTACGTGGATTTCCACCTGCGTCTGGTTGTCCGTAGCGGTTGAGAAAATTTGGCTTTTGCGGACAGGTATAGTGGTGTTACGAGGTATTATGGGGGTAGCAATGCCTCCCAGGGTTTCCACGCTCAGGGTAAGCGGCGTTACATCCAGCAGCAGAATATCTCTAATTTCTCCGGCCAGGACTCCTGCCTGAATGGCAGCCCCAATGGCTACGACCTCATCGGGGTTTATTCCTTTGTGGGGTTCTTTGCCGAAAAATTCCCTCACCAGGCGCTGGACGGCTGGCATTCTGGTTTGACCGCCCACCAGGATTACTTCGGAGATATCAGCGGGAGTAATTTTGGCATCGGCAATGGCCTGCCTTACCGGGCCGAGGGTCCTCTGGATGAGGTCGTGGGCCAGCTGTTCCAGCTTGGCTCTGGTAAGGGTCATCTGGAGGTGTTTGGGACCGGAAGCATCGGCGGTTATGAAGGGGAGGTTTATCTCCGTTTCCATGACGGTAGAAAGCTCAATTTTGGCTTTTTCGGCAGCCTCCTTGAGGCGCTGAAGAGCCATGCGGTCCTGGCGCAGATCGATACCGTGCTCTTTCTTAAACTCCTCGCATATCCAGTTAATTATGAGCTGGTCTATATCGTCTCCGCCCAGGAAGGTATCTCCAGCTGTGGACCTTACCTGAAATACCCCTTCGGCTATTTCCAGGATAGAGATATCAAAAGTGCCTCCACCCAAATCGTAGACAGCGATCAGGCCTTCTTTCTTCTTATCCATCCCGTAGGCCAGGGCTGAAGCTGTGGGTTCATTTATTATCCTCAAAACTTCAAGGCCGGCAATTCTGCCAGCGTCTTTGGTGGCCTGACGCTGCGCATCGTTAAAGTAAGCGGGGACAGTTATCACCGCTTTGGTTATTTTCTCCCCGAGGTAAGCTTCGGCATCCTGCTTTAGCTTCTGAAGTATCATAGCAGAAATCTCCGGGGGTGAGTATTCCCGGTCACCCATGACCACCCATGCATCGCCGTTGGGTTTTTCAATTATTTTATATGGGAGGACCCGGCGGGCTTTCTGAACTTCGGGGTCATTGAACTTCCGGCCCATCAGGCGCTTGATGGAGAAAATGGTGTTTTCGGGGTTAGTTATGGCCTGACGTTTGGCCAGTTTGCCCACCAGGCGTTCTCCGGTCTTGGGGTTTATTGCTACTACTGAAGGTGTAAGCCTATCACCTTCAGCATTAGGGATTACAACTGGCTCTCCTCCCTCCATTACCGCCATCACTGAGTTAGTGGTTCCCAGATCAATCCCCAGAATCCTCTCCGGCATAGCCCTCCTCCTCCACTTTTTTCTCTTCTACTTCAGGGACCTGAGGGCTGGGCTTTTTCCTGGCAACTTTCACCAGAGCCGGCCTCAGGACCCTATCGTGAAGCAAGTAACCTTTCTGAATTTCACCGATAATTTGACCGTCTTCATAATGGTCAGTTTCTTCGTATGCGACGGCTTCGTGGTAGAAGGGGTCAAAGAATTGGCCCTCGGTCTTTATGGGCTTGAGGCCCTCTTGCTCCAGGATGTAGTGGAATTTGCGGTGGATAAGGAATATACCATCAAGCCACGTAAGTTTTGTGAGGTGAGAAGGGAGGGTCTGGAATGCTCTTTCAAAGTCGTCCAGAATCGGGAGAAGTTTAGCGATAAGGTTAGCGTTAGCATACCTGGCTTGTTCTGCCTGCTCCTTTTCAACTCGCTTCCGGTAGTTGGCAAAATCAGCAGCAGTGCGCCGCCACTGGTCCAGATACTCTTCCACTTTGTTCTGGAGCTCAGAGATTTTGGCTTCAAGCTCTTTGACCTTTTCTTCCAGGTTTTCGCCTCCCTTCTCTTCAGCCACTTCGGTCATCTTCCACCTCCTTCAGAAGAGTGTATTGACCATCTCGCTCATGAGATTAGCCACATAGCTTACGACAGAGATAGCTCTTTCATAAGCCATCCTCATGGGGCCCAGGACACCCAGCACCCCAGAGGCCTTCTCCCTGATTCCATACCGGGCCAGGACCATGCTGCAATCTTTCAATTCTTCCCACCTACCTTCTCCACCGATGATGATTTGGACCCCATTTGCCAATCGGATTTCATCCATAATGGACCGAAGGCAGGATTCATCTTTGAAGAAACGGACCAGTTTCAGGAACTTGACGGGTGAAGAGAATTCCGGTTCTCGGGTGATTTCTTCAATGCCTTCACAGTATATTGGCTCCTCAATTCTCTGGTCCAGTGCGTTCATAATTTCAGCGACTTTGAGGGCTATTTTGGAGGCAAAGGGCTCTAACCTTGAAGCAATTCCTTCAATTTCTGGAGCCGAAAGTCCATAGAGAAACTCCTCCAGGATTTCGGTGGTGCGGATCAATTCCGGTTCTCCTATATAGTAGGGCACAGGAAACCAGGCCTGCTTTATAACTCCTCCGCTCAGAACCAGGACCAGGAGAACGGCATTTTCACGATAGGGGATTAAATCAATGTGTTTGAGGCGGTATCTTGGGGGAGCAGGGGCAGTGACGACAGCAGGGTAATTGGTGAACCTGGCCAGAACCGAAGCGGCCAGGCGGCCCCATTGTTCTACATCCATGTGCACTTGGTAGAACTGATGCTGAATGGTAAGCTTTTCAGAGGGAGATAGTGGATATGTTTCCAGAAGTTTTTCCACAAAACAGCGGTAGCCCTTCTCGGTTGGCACTCTTCCAGCAGAGGTATGAGGATGCGTCAGGTACCCTTCGGCCTCCAGAAGAGCCATTTCGTTCCGCACAGTGGCCGGGCTTATGTTGAGCTTGTATTTTTGGACAAGGGTCTGAGAACCAACCGGCTGGGCTGTGCTTATATATTCTCTCACCACTAGGGAGAGTATCAGCTCTGCTCTCTTGCTCAGCTTCCTCATGATTTTTTAGCACTCCTAAGCAAAGAGTGCTAAGCTTTTCATTAAAGATAGTAACACCTCCAGAGCGATTTGTCAAGCTTGCTGGGCGGTATCCTGCTCCAGGCGATAGATAAGGCTTTGGTAGCGATGCGGCTTCCAGGATCTTACATGAGAGAAAGCCCCTGGTTTTGCCAAAGGGAAGCAGAAGCGGTATCATTCAAACTTGAAATCAAAGGTAAGGGAGGAGAAAAATGGACTTCTGGGAAGTAATAGAAAAACGACACAGTGTCAGGGATTTTCTCCCCGAGGATATCCCCGAAGAGGATGTAAAGAAAATCCTGCTGGCAGCTATAAAAGCTCCCTCGGCTGGGAACAGGCAACCATGGCATTTTTACGTGGTCAGGGACCCGCAGATAAAGAGAGGGCTCGCCCGAGCAGCTCTGAATCAGGATTTTGTGGCTAAGGCCCCAGTGGTAATAGTAGTGTGCGCTGAACCTGCCCGCTCAGCCGCGAGGTACGGTAGCCGGGGCTCAGAGCTTTACTGCCTCCAGGATACAGCTGCAGCCACAGAGCACATCCTTCTGGCTGCTACAGCCCTTGGTTATGGGAGCTGCTGGGTTGGGGCTTTCAATGAAGCAGAAGCCGCCGCCATCCTCAATCTCCCCAGAGGTTTACGCCCCGTGGCCATAATACCCATAGGGAAACCGGGCCGTGAGCCTTCCCTCCGCACTCCCAGGCGCCCTCTGGAGGAGGTCTGCACTTTCCTGTAATCTTACCCTGTCTATGAAACCCCAGAAGGCTGTAGCTCGGAGCCGGGAAATTTTCCCACGCCTTTCTTAATGTTTGACAGTTTTCTCTCTTCGGGATATAATATTCCTCGGTAAAGCCCTAAACCCTAAGAAAGGGGGTGCTTATTCAGAATGTCCGTTGTCCTTAGGCCAGGAGAAACTCAGGAAAGTCTTCTCAAGAGATTCCGGAAAGAAGTAGCGGAAGAAGGGATTCTCAGCATTGTCCGGAAAAAGAGGTGGTATATTTCCAAGAGCGAGATGAAGCGCATAAAGCTCCGCAAAGCCATCCGTAAAGCTCGTCGCCGCATGCTGCGGCAACTTAAACGGGAAGAGTAATCCCCGAAAGTTAAAGCGAGGGGAGGTTTTTCCACAATATGTCTGTTGATATTGAAAAAGTTCGCCAGCTTCTGGAAAAAGAACTGGAAGAAGCGGTTAAAGAGCTGGAGGAACTGGAAAAGAAGCTGGAAATAAAGGGTGATTACGGCCTGGGTATTGGGGATCCCAACATAATCCAGTGGGAGCTCAACCTTGCTCTGAGGGATAGGGCCGCGCAGAAGGTAAAAGAAGTGAAAAGGGCCCTGGATAAGCTTGCCAAAGGCTGTTACGGGATCTGTGAGGTGTGTGGGAAACCCATAGAAGAGGCCAGGCTTGAGCTTTTGCCTTATACTACGCTGTGCAGTAGATGCGCAGCACATCACCGGAGATAGGAATGGATGGAAATAATCCTTACCCACGAGAACGCCGACTTCGATGCGCTGGCTTCCCTTTTAGCAGCAGCCAAAGTTTATCCTCCAGCTATCCCTGTTCTCCCACACCGCCTCAACCGCAATGTGCGGGAGTTCCTTTCCCTTTACAGGGATGAGTTACCCTTTTTTTCACCCAAGGATTTGCCCCGCCTCCCTGTAACCAGGGTTATAGTCGTTGATACCCAGAGCTTTGTTTCCCTTAAAGGGATAAGCCCGCAAACTCACATCCTCTTTATTGACCATCACCCCCTTTCGCGAGAATTGGATGAAAGGATGAGCTACATCGGTGGGGATACAGGAGCTACCACCACTATCCTGGTGGAAAAGCTCCAGGAAATGAAGGTGGCCATAACTCCCCTTGAGGCTACCCTTTTCCTCCTGGGGATATATGAGGACACCGGGTTCCTCTCATATGCCGGCACAACTCCGAGGGATGTCCGATGCGTTGCTTGGCTTCTGGAGCGCGGGGCTGACCTTTCATCCGCCCCTTCTTTCCTGCGTTACCCCCTTTCGGAAGCGCAGAGGGAATTATACAATAAACTCCTCAACGGCTCTTACCCTTATGAGCTCCACGGTCACTCCATAATTATTTCCATGGCCCGGGCCCAGGGTTACGTTGAAGAAATTTCAACTCTTGCTCACCTCCTCCGGGACCTTCTGGAACCCGATGCTCTATTCGTCCTGGTGGATATGGGGGATAGAATCCAGATGGTAGCCCGCAGTTCGGTGGATAGCGTAGATGCGGGGCTCATAGCCGCCAGGATGGGAGGAGGAGGACATTCCAAAGCTGCTGCGGCCTTTCTCCAGGGATTAACCCTATCCCAGGCCCGGGATATGCTCCTGGAAATACTCAATTCTTCCATAAAACCTGGAATAACCGTATCCCGCATAATGTCTTATGGAGTCCACTCCCTTTCCCCGGAAACCACGGTGAATGAAGCCGCTGAAGCTATGAGAAAATACGGCCACGAAGGCTTCCCCGTGGTAGAGGACGGGAAGGTAGTGGGAATCTTAACCCGCCGCGAAATTGACAAAGCCTTACAGCACGGCCTTGGCCGAAATCCGATAAAGTTCTACATGCATAAAGGGGATGTAAGTGTCTCTCCTGATGATCCGGTGGAGAAGGTTCAGAAAGTTATGCTTGAACATGGCATAGGCCAGGTGCCAGTGGTATCAGAAGGAAAAGTCATCGGAATTGTAACCCGAACGGACCTCATAAAGCTCTGGAGCGGAGGCATAGCCACTAAGCCGGCCTCGGAAATCGCCCGAAAGTTGGAAAAAGCCTTACCACCACCCCTTATGGATATCCTGAAAAAGGCTGGAGAGAAAGCCCATCAGCTCGGCTTCTCGCTCTACATAGTTGGAGGATTTGTGCGGGACCTCCTTTTGGGCATGCCAACCCTCGATCTGGACCTGGTGGTGGAAGGAGATGCTATAGCTCTGGCCAAAGCCCTGGCCAGGGATTTTGACGGGAGGGTAAGGAGCCACACCCGCTTTGGGACCGCCAAACTTATAATTGAAAACCCTCAAAAGCTTGCCCTGGGTTACCCACACCACTTGGATTTTACCTCTGCCCGCATTGAGTTCTACGAACACCCTTCTGCCCTCCCCGAAGTGGAAATGAGCTCTATCAAACAGGACCTTTATCGACGGGATTTTACCATAAATACCCTGGCTATATCCCTGAATCCGGAAAGGTTTGGTGAACTCTACGACTTCTACGGAGGGCTTAAAGACCTGGAGAGAGGCCTTATTAGAGTGCTCCACAACCTCAGTTTTGTGGAGGATCCAACCCGCATCCTGAGGGCCGTGAGGCTTGAGCAACGCCTGGGCTTCCAGATAGAAAGCCGAACCCTGGAACTGGTGGACAACGCCCTGGATCTGCTGGACAAGGTAAGTGGCGAAAGGATTTACCACGAACTTCGCCTAACCCTTCAGGAAAGCGAGCCCGAGAAAGCTCTAAGGCGCCTTGAGGAAATAAAAGTTCTCAAGAAAATCCATCCCGCTCTGGATGGGAACGGATGGATAACTGAGAAGTTCCGAGCCTTGAGGGAGGAAATCCCCATCGCTCAGGAAATAGGCTATGACCTCTCTTCACCTTCCCCAAGCCGAAGAGCCCACTATGAGCCTATAGGCGCTCTCTATCTTGCCCTTCTAACTTACAGGATGAGGCCGGAAGATCTGGAAACCCTGATAAGGCGCCTACATCCTCCCCAAGATGATTCCTCCTTGATGCGGGAGCTTCAAGCCTTCAAGGAAATTCTCAAAGGGCTTTCGGAAGGCGACCTTCCACCCAGCGCTATCTACAGACTCCTTTCTCCCTACTCCGATAGAGCTCGTTTCCTGGCCCGCCTTCTGACTGATTCCTGGCTTGCGCGCCAACGGCTGGACCTTTACCAGCGAAATCTCCGTTTCGTCCGCCCTGAGATAGATGGGCATTATCTCCAAGAAGTAATGAAAATACCTCCAGGGCCTGTTTACCGCAAAATCCTCCTGGCCCTTAAAGATGCCAGGCTCGACGGCAAAGTCAGTTCTCTTGAAGAAGAAATAGCACTGGTGGAAAAAATCCTGGCCTCCTGAAAAGCCAATGGTAAACAGAGGCGCGGTCCTGGCCGTAGGAGATATAAACATTGACATAATCGCCCCCATCCCCTTTTACCCCCATAAAGGAAGAGAAGGGGTCACTGATAGGGCGGAAATTCACCTGGGAGGATCAGCCACCAATACTGCTGTGGTCTTAGCCCGTTTTGGGGTCAAAACCTACCTCTTAGGGCGAGTGGGGAAAGACCCTTTCGGAGATTACGCCCTCGCCCTTCTGGAAAGCGCTGGTGTTGATACGGGTCTGGTTCAGAGGGACCCGGAACTTACCACCGGAATAATGTTCATCGTCGTAACCCCTGATGGGGAAAGGACCATATTCGGCCATAGGGGGGCTAATGTCAACCTATCACCACTCTCCCTGGAAGGCGCAAACCTCAGGGAATTGGGCTGGGTCCATATCTCCGGTTACTCTTTCCTTCAGGAGCCGCAGCGTTCAACCGCCTTCAAAATCCTGAAGGAAGCTATGGAGCGGGGGATAAGCGTGAGCCTTGATGTGGGCATATGCGCGGCCTTCCAGGCTCGTGAGGATGTGGAAAAAGCCCTTCCCGGGCTCAGAGTCCTGCTTATGAGTCAGGAAGAAGCCCACGCCCTTACGGGTGAGGAGACCCCTGAAAAGGCTATAGAATATGCCTTAAGGCGCGGCGCAAAAAAAGTGGCCATTAAAATGGGAGGTAAAGGCTGCCTTTTGGGGGATGAGAGCACTATAATGGCCATCAGCTCTTTTCCCGTGAGGGTGGTGGATACAACAGGAGCAGGGGATGCTTTCAACGCTGGGGTAATCCTTGGAGAGCTCCACCGCAGGGACCTGGAGGAAAGTGGAGCCATGGGTAACCTTTTAGGGGCCCTGGCATGCACAGTAACAGGCGCCGGAGAACGCCTTCCCGGCCCGGAGGAAGCGAAGAGCTTTTTGAGGGCATATCCTTCTGCTGGCGAAGCAATCTTCGACTGGCTTATGAGCCTTTAAGCCTTGAAGGTATTGAAAGGGAGCACCACGGATTGCACAGCTTTCGCAGGCCTGAGGTTTCGGATTCTCTCACTGGCAGATTTAAAAGGTTGCCCTTTACCTTCGGGTAGCGACCCCCCTGGCGCAAGAGTTCTTTCGTCTTGCAATATCTACTCCTTGGGGCTATAATTGAAAAAAGCCTGAAACGGAGTCCAAACCATGGCAAAGGTCTGGTTTTTTATTTTAACCTTAGCCCTTTTCCTGAGCGCCTGCGCACCTGAGCCCATCCCTACTCCCTTTCCCCTCCCTACACCAACCCCCTCCCCACTTCCACAGGATGTAGTTGCCTTAGTTAATGATCAGCCCATATTTCGGAAAACTCTGGAAAAGCACCTTATGCTCCTGCAGAAAGCTATGGAGGCCTCCGGTGAAACGCCAGACCCTCAGACCGTGGAACAGATGCGCTATCAGATTCTGGAAGGGCTTATAGATCAGGCCATAATGGAACAGGCGGCGGCAAAATTGGGAATAAAAGTAACCGCTGAAGAGTTAGAGGAGCATGTTCAGAGAACTATTCAGGAGGGTGGAAAGGAAGATTTTAACCGATGGCTTGAAGAGAGCGGGCTTACTCTGGAAGAGTTCAGGGAAATGACCCGAATGCAACTGTTAAGCCTTAAACTCTTTGAGGCTGTTGTTCCACCACCTCCTCAAACTATGGAGCAGGTCCGTGCTCGCCATATCCTCCTGACCAGCGAGGAAGAGGCTGAAAGAATTCTGAAAAGGATTAAAAATGGTGAGGATTTTGCTTCCTTAGCCCGGCAGTATTCGCAGGACGAATTCACCAGAGAATCAGGAGGCGACCTGGGGTTCTTCCCCAGAGGGCTTTCTGGGCTTCCCCCCGAGTTGGAACAGGTGGCTTTCTCTCTAGCTCCCGGACAGGTAAGTGGAGTAGTAAAAAGCTACTACGGTTACCACATAATCCAGGTTCTGGAAAGAGATCCTACTCATCCGCTTTCCGAAGAAGCTAAAAGGCTTTTCAGGGAATGGAAATTCAAGGAATGGCTGGAAAAAGAGAGGGCCTCCGCACGTATCCAAAGGTTTTTAAAATGAAGATATTCTGGGGCTGGTTCCTCATAGCCTTGGGCGCCCTGCTCCTGGGAGCTGTGCTTTTTGTGGGGGTTCGTTTCTGGCTTTCCCACAGACCCTTTGAGCTTTACCCTAAGGGCGATATCCTCACAAGCTTTTCCCCCAGGGACGTGAACCCCTCTCTGGCCCTTCTTTCCCTGGCCGGCTACAGCGATGCTCAGGTCCTTCAGAGAGCTCTAGAAGAGGGAGAGCTGGAAACCGCATACGTAACTCTGGTTTTTTCCACATCCCTGAAAGATCAGGAAAAACTTGGAGGGTGGATCCACCTTGCTGATGCCTTCAGCACAAAGGGGCTGCGTCGGAAAGCCCTTCTTTCTTACGGCCAGGCTTACAACATAGCTACCCTTAGCCCATACCTCTCCGATTCCGAACGGGCTGAAGCCCTTATCGCAATTGAAAATGGTCTGAAAAGGCTCGGGGAAAAGGAGAAGGCTCTCTTCGTGCTGCGCCAGGTTGAGGCCCTGATCGCTTTCAGCCCTTACCTCAAGAAGGCTCAGCGGCTCGCTCTGGTCCAGAAGCTGGGAAAAGAGGTGAACCTTGAGGAAGTACCACCGGAATCCCCACAGCCAGCCTTGGTCATCAAGGACTTCGCTTTATTGCCGGCTCAGTATTACGACCCAAAAGACAGGGAAATTGCCGTTCTCTCCTTCGCTTCATCGCCTGGAGAGAAAAAGGCGCAAGCTCTGAGGGAAATCCTTAAAAATGAGGATCATGCCAGGCTTTCCCTCTATCGGGAGAAGATCTCTTCCGAAGGAGCCCTCGCCCAGAAGGCAGGGTGGGTTCTGGAAAAGATATCCTGGCTTACCCTAAAATACCGAATAGCAGTAAGAGGGTTTGGGGTTAGCCTTATGCCCGAATGGGAAAGGAATGCTGGCGCTATAAGGAGGGAACTTTCCCGCTCCTACGAAGAGCTTTTCGCCCTGTATGCCGAAGAAGCAGTCTCTTTCCCCCAGCCTCAGGAAACGGCGAAAGCCTGGATTGAAATAGCAACCCTTAAAGCCTATTACGTCCTGAATGGCTTTTACGCTGACGTTCCCCTGGAAAAGATTGCAGTTGAATTGAAAGAAGCCTACTCCCGGGGACAACCGGGGTCTTTACAGCTTGTTTTCCTGGAGGATTCACGGATCTTCGCCTACCATAGTGCAGAATAGGCCAAGGAGGCACTGATGCTGAGGAAAGTGAAAGTCAGCGACGCTTTGCTGAGGGGTTTAGCTTTGTTCTTTCTGATGCTGAGCTTTCTGGTAGGAGGTGTATATTTCATCATCTTCCTTAACCCCTATGTCCCCATCAACCCATTTCCTCCCCCTTCGGCCCAGCCGGTGGGCAAACTCACCCCTGAGAGCCCCATAGTGGAAATAACCTTTCCTCCAACCTGGACTCCTACCCCAACTTTCACCCCATCGCCAACTCCCACCCCAACCTCTACTCCAACTCCTACCCCCACCCACACTCCAACTCCCACACCCACATTTACTCCAACCTTCACCCCGACCCCACGTCCTCCGGCGCCGACTCCTACTCCTGTACCGCCACCTCCTTACGAACCAATAAACTGGGGAGTGAGGACCAACTGCTCCTGGCGTGGGGTCCATGGAACAATATGGGGAGCTCACGGTTTGCCCCTGGCCGGAATTTACGTTAAAATCTGGGACGATGCCGGGCGTTCGGTTATGGCAGGCCCTACCAATGCCGATGGAATTTACTCGCTTTATATACCCCACTCAGCTCTCCCGGATGGAAGGTGGTGGCTTCAGGTCATAGAAGACGGTCGGCCGGCTTCCGCCCCCTGGGGAGTTTACGTAGGTGGAGGATGCATAAACGGCATCCATGAAGTCAAGGCCGACTGGCGCAGGAGATTTTAAGAGGCTTGAACATGGGTAAAAAGCTTTTACCGATTGCTCTGGTTTTTGCCGTTCTGGCAATAGCTTTCCTCCTGGCAAGAGCTTCTTCGGCTCAAACCCCTGAACCAACCCCCAGACCAACGCCTACCCCCCAGCCAGGTATATTCATAACCTCCGTCAACCCCGAAGAAGGAGTAGCAGGAACCCTTGTTACGGTAAGCGGAGAAACCTACTATGTCCCCATAGGAAGCGTGGTAACCATAAAGTGGGATACAGCGGTGGTGACCACTACCAGGACCTATGGTGTAGGCCTTTTCACCGCCTCTTTTACCGTCCCCATAACCGCTACCCCCGGGGTTTACACTATCCGGGCTGAAGTTACCGTAGATACCACCACCTACTACGACACCGCCACCTTCAGGGTGCTGGTCCCGACCCCAACTCCCACTCCCACCATAACTCCGACCCCTACTATAACTCCCACTCCTACCCCATCCCCGACTCCTCCCACTCCCACCCCAACTCCAACCTTTCGTCCAATAACCCCTGTGCCCTGGCCCGCAACTCCGACACCAACCCGTCCTCCCCCCCTTTCACTCCTCCTGCTCCTACTCCCACTCCTATCCCTCCGGGGGCAACCCCCGTGGTAATTTACACCCCAACCTTTACCCCAGTCCCCGGCACGCCACCTCCCACCCCGGTTCTCAGAACTCCTTCGCCCACTCCTACACCGGCGTTCTTCCCCATTGCTACGCCAACACCCACCCCAGCTCCGTCCTCTCTTGCAGCCACCGGGTGGCCTGGCCTTGTTTTCCTGGCAGGGGGAACGGTGCTTGCATTACTTTTGATAGCCGTCCGCTGGTTCAGGGGAAGGGTGGCTTAGTCCTACTTTATCCCGGAGGACAGGCGGATGAGAGAAAGGCTAATGGTTATAGCTTTTACAGTGGGAATTTTTCTGGTATTGAGCCTGATAGGAGGGATAAGCGAGGGAGAGAGCCCTCGCCCCACCCCTACTCCAGGAATCCCTGAGGAGGGCGAAATCTCAGCCCAGAGCGGATGGCCTGACCTCATCGTTAGCTCTATCAGCGTTACGCCTTTAACCCCTACGGTGGGGTCAAAGGCCATAATCCAAGTGACTATCACAAACAGGGGAGGCGACGTCCCTTCAGGCAACAACTTCTACGTTGACCTTTACATTGACCCTCCACACCCCCCCATCAAGTCGGAGCCTGGAATTTCCGCTACAGTGCCAGCCGAGACCTGTGGCATTCGGGTCAACAGTATTCCCTGGCCCGTCCAGTGGTATCAGGTTAGAGCAGGGAAAAGTTGCGTCCTTACCGCTGAATGGGTTTTCACCGATACAAAATCCTACGAATTATGGGCTCAGGTGGATACGGATAATAGAGTTATAGAGATGAATGAGGACAACAACATAAGCCGGCGCTATATAGTTTTTGTGGACACAAACCGCCGCATCGTCCACACAAGCCACGAGGATTTCATGAAAGGCCTGGCCAATTCCCTGGTGGTCTGGAGTATGAAAAGCGATGAAGTTAACCCATTAAAGCCACCTTATGTATTAGGTGATGGTGCAGATGCCACCTTAACTCTGGGCTTGTTCCGGGAGCCACCCTTTTACAGCCAGCCGCCTTTTGTAAATGGAGTGGTCAGCCCCACCATTAAGGACTACAACGCCATAAACCCCGACACACAAATTAACATTCGGGGCACGGGCGTTTACACCGATTACGATGCCCTCAACGCCTCCGTTGCTACGCCACGCATGCCTGCGGAGGAGTTCATTATAACCAGAGCCAATTTTGCCGTAGTGGTTTGGGAAGATGGCCGCAATGGTCCAATTTACAACAGGGACATTTATATGCGCTGGACATGGGATGGAGGAGCTACCTGGAGCGGGGAGATAAAAGTGAACGATGATCTGCTGAGCGAGTGCGGAAAATCTGGCACCGCTCAGGCGAATCAGCTTTCGCCCGTGGTGGCTATAAGCAAAGATGGAGTTGTGGTAGTGGCCTGGGCCGATAACCGGTGTGGGGATTATGATGTCTTTGTCCAGCAGTATCAGATCAATTTCAGTGCCCCCTCCCTAACTCCAATGGGGCAGAACAGACGCATAATAGCCGCCGCCGCTGACCAGAAATATCCGGATCTTACTGTGGATGAAGAAGGGATTTTCTACCTGGTGTGGGAGGACCACCGTCATGGCAACCCTGATATCTTTTTCACCCGCTCTATAACCTCTGGCGGGGTTCTGTTATGGAAACCTGAAACAAAGGTGAGCGATCCCACGGGTCCCACCTCCCAGGAAAAGCCTGCGGTGGAAGTCCTCAAAACCGAGGTGATTTCAGAGGTGCAGGTTATTTATTGTGATTGGGGACCACCACCTCGGGCAGAAGTTAGGATTATTACCAAAATCCTCTGGGTTGTAGCTGTGGCCTGGGAAGACGACCGGAATAACCCTTCACAAAATATGCATGACGTTTACATGGCTTTCTCCACCGACAGAGGCGATACCTTCAGCGAGGATAAAAGAGTTGATGATGACCTCAGTGGTGCTGAGCAAAAAGATGTTGATATTGCAATCTCTCAAGGCTATAAAGTGGTTGAAATATTGGTCAGCACCCCGTGTGGGCTTGCCGAGGTGCAATTGCTTGCACCAGTGGCAGATATGCATGTAGTTTGGCAGGATTTCCGCAATGGCCCCGATAATCCCGATATTTACTATGCGCCCATACACTACGAACCCTCCCCTGAGAATCCTACGTTTTACGTTCTAACCTTTGAACCCAATGAAAAAATAAATTGGGGCGATGAACTAGTATGGCTAAAGGGACGTAAACCCTGGCAAGGCGAGCCCACGGTTGCTGCTCGGCCCTCATGCCCCGAAGAGGGGGATTACTACTATGATGTTTACATAGCTTGGGCTGATGGGAGAAATTACGACGATTTCAACACGGACATCTTCATGGCTATGAAGAGCACATGCCCAGTTCCTCCGTGGCGAGATTGGAACACCGGCAACGGCTGGCTCAACTGGAACCTGAACAGTGGAGCCAGGATGCGAGCTGCCAATCTGCCTATCTACTCCAGATACACCCCCGATAACCCACCCCACGCCCAACAGAGACGGCCCGCTATAGCCGCTGCTACCCTTAACGCATGGCCTTCAACTCCGTGGGGTAAATTGTACCTGGCCTGGGACGATAACCGGAACGGGGGCAGGACAGGCTTGTGGCGGGAAAACAGGGATGTGTTTGTGGCCGCATCTTCCCTTAGCTTCGTGGATTATCTGCCTGAATCTCCTGGCTATACTTCCTCCGGCACCTACATTTCCCCTATAATAGACGCTGGCGAGCCAGTAACTTGGTATATCATATCCTGGACGGGTATACTGCCGGAATATACTTACATGACCATTCAAACCCGGGTTGGCAATGACCTTGCTGTGTTTACGGGGGATAGAAACTGGGTGCCATGGGATTTCCCGTGTGCCTCAATCCCCGTTTGCCTAGAGCGTCGCCCGTGCGGTGAGCCTATCCCGGGAGCATGCGGGCGTATATGCCCATATCCACCCAGCCCTGATGACTGCACCGGGAGGGAATCGGGAGCACCATTGCAGGGATACAAGGGCCCCGGACAGCGCATAAGGCTTCTGGGAATTCTGGCTGACGGTCAGAAGATCTACGACGTGGAAAATCAGGCGAACATCAGGGCAGCCGATGGTTCCTTCTTCCCGAGAGCCAGGTATATCCAGTATAAAATCAACTTCTGGACCCGACATTGGTCCCAGACGCCCTTTTTGAAAGAGGTGGTGCTTCACTATCAGGCTCCTTACAGGGTATACCTTCCGCTTGTCCTCAAAAACTACAGGCCTTAAGGAGGTCAGATGCCCAAGATAGCTATAAGTGGAAAAGGAGGTGTGGGGAAAAGCACTCTTGCGGCCCTACTGGCCTACATATACGCTCGCAAAGGCTTTAAGGTTATAGCAGTGGACGCCGACCCGGATGGGAACCTGGCTGTGGCTTTGGGTTTCCCCCAGGAAGTTGTGGCTAAGCTAACCCCCATAGCCAGGATGGAAGATCTCATTGAAGAGCGCACTGGTGCCAGGCCCGGTTCCTATGGCGTTTTCTTCAAGATGAACCCCAAAGTGGATGATATCCCCGACAGGTTTGCGGTAGAACATCGGGGAATTAAACTTCTGGTCATGGGCACCATTGAAAAAGGCGGCTCAGGGTGTGTATGTCCGGAGAGTGTGCTCCTAAAGAACCTGGTGGCTCATCTCCTCCTTCAGCGCCAGGAAGTTCTCATCATGGATATGGAAGCCGGGGTTGAGCATTTGGGGCGAGCTACCGCCAGAGCTGTTGATGCTTTCATCATCGTAGTTGAGCCAGGCCTCCGCAGCCTTCAGACCGCTCATGCCGTCCGGAAGCTTGCTGCTGACATAGGCGTGGAAAGGGTCTTTGTGGTGGGAAATAAAATCAAGGGTGAGGAAGATAAGGAGTTCCTCAAGGCCCATCTCCCGGGCTTCCCCTTCCTGGGATTTCTATCCTACAGTCCCCTGGCTCTGGAGGCTGATAAACTCGGGAGGCCTGTTTTTGAACTGGATGCGAACTTGGTTAAGGAAGCTGAAGAAATCGTAAAAAATCTGGAGGAGAACTTCCATGCAAGCGAAAATTAAACTGAAAACTATTCCTCCAATCCCTGAAGACCCCCTTCTGCATGCTAACCTTCTCTCGGAAACCATTGGAGGGGGCACCAATGCCATCGCTGCCCTCTCAAATGGGCGTCTCTCGGTGAGCATATCGCCCTGGGGTGAATTAACCCATCTCAGATGGCCTTCCCTCTCATGCTGCGATCATCTCCGCTACTTCACCGCCTATAAAGTCTTTAGTTTAATGGACCTTGCGGGTTTGCTTCGCGAAGAGGTTGCCCGGCCCTCTGAAGTTCGTTGGGGAGAAGAAGCCCCTTGCGAGGAGTGGAAAATCTACGGCAGGCCACTGGAGCCTTATCCGGAGCTGGGTTCCAGAGCTGGCGTCCTCACCCCCGGAGCTAACAGGCCTTTCTGGCTTAACGATCCAGTCTGGAGTTCACGGCGCAACTATGCCAGCGAGGACTCAGCGATCCTTATCACAACCCTTTCAGGCCCCGCTAACCTGGAGATAATGGATTGGATCGACCCGGAATGGGACCTGCTGGTCAGGGTGCACAGGGTAGAGGGAGCAAACCGATTTTTCTATCACTCCACCTTTGCGCCCTTTCTCAAACCTGTAAAGGGCCTCTTTGCTTCCCGGGATCCCAAAGGAGCGGGCTTTGGTGCCGTTTACTATCAGGATGAAGGCATCGTAATCCATTTCCAGCCCCGCCAGAAGAGGTGGGCATCGGGCGATTGGAGCCCGAAAAAACTGGATAGCTTTTACCCTGAAGGGGGAGTTTTCCTGGCATGGGGTTTTGATTCCCTCCCTTCTTCCTTCCAGATTGGGGCGGATAGAGCTGGCAGGAGGGTTCCTCCAGACGCTCCTCCCGGGGGAAGGCTTGACGCTGAAGACGGTATGCTCCAGGGGAATCCTGCATTCCGGGGCCCTGTGGATGCTGCCCTTTCCCTGGATCTGCCTGATTTGCGCGGCACTGTGGTGGTTTTCATCGCCCTTGGCAGCACTGCAACGGAAGCCGTTTCCCTCATACGTCAGGCCCGCGAGCTCGGAACTGAAGCCTTAATCCAGAGGGTGGAAAAAGTTTGGAAAGAAACAGGACGCAGGGTGTTTCTGCCGCTTGAGGAGAAGGATAAGACTATCCTCAGAGTGGCAAAGCGTTCCGTGCTCTCCCTCCTCATGGGCCAGGATGCAAGCTCAGGAGCTATTGTGGCTTCCCTCTCACGCCAGCCTGCCTACTATTTTGATTTCCCCCGGGATAGCGCTTTCTTTGACCTGGGCCTGGATGTGGCCGGCTTTCCGGAAAGAGTAGACCGCCACCTGGATTTCCTCATGAAGGTCCAGATGCGGGGTAAATGGGCTTTTGGGTGGATGTGGCTGGTGAACTTGAGGTGGCCTTTCTACCGCCCCGAAGGTCACTTCAAAGCCAATTACTCTGCCGATGGCTCCCCGGGTTCAATGCCTCACCCCTTTGAGATTGATTCAACGGGCCTGGCTATCTGGAACCTCTGGCGCCACGAGGCTTTCGTCCCGGACGAAAGGAAAGAGGGCTACCAGAAGAAAGCCTGGGAGGTCATTAAAAGGGGAGCTGAAGCGCTTATGGATTACGTGGACTTGCGCAACGGTTGGGTTCGCCCGGCTTTTGAGGATGACTCTTCAAGGCCTTCAGCTACTTTTCACGGGGCCAGTTCCACCCTTACAGCCCTTATGGCCGCAGCCGATGCCGCTCGCCGCTGGGTAAGAGAGGAAGAAAAAGCGCTGGTGTGGGAGAAGGCTGCCTCAGCTTTGAGGCGGAGCATGCTCAGAAAGCTTGAAGGGAAAGTCACCCGGGAGATTTTAGGCTGGCGAGGCCTTCACTGGTCCCTCTGGCCTGCCCCTCTTTTCAGGCCTGGCGACCACCGTTGCTATCTCCTTATGGAAATGCTGGCAAAGGAGATAACGGAGAAGGTGGAAGGCAAGAGGCCGGGTTTCTCCTACCTGGCTGAGCAACTTTTCGCTTTAGCTCTTGCTCCCGGCCGCACCCCCGAGCACGAGGCCCTGATCCGCAGGGGGCTTGAGTTTCTGGCCTACAGGGTAGCGACGCCAGGCACCGACCACTTCGGTGAAATTGCGCTGCGAAAGGGCGAATTCTATCAGAACCGCACTGCTATCCCCCATCTCTGGAATGGTATCCTCTTCTATCTGGCCTT
Organism: Anaerolineae bacterium; assembly: GCA_025062375.1. Taxonomy (NCBI): domain Bacteria; kingdom Bacillati; phylum Chloroflexota; class Anaerolineae; species Anaerolineae bacterium. The sequence continues at coordinate 84,432 of JANXAG010000004.1, forward strand.
CTTAGCCTTGCATAACCCTGAAATCTTCCACCGCCAGCGCCCTCCGTATCCTCCCGAGGATTAAAACATGAAAGCCTACTGCCTTAGAACTTTGGCAGGCCATGCACAGAACGAGCCAAAGGCTTTCAGCTTTTCGGTGAAAACGAAGTTAAGGTAAAATAAAGCTAAGGAGGAGGTATGAGCCCCGGCATTTTCTTGCTCCTGATGGTAGCAGGTTTTGTGGCGGGATTTGTAAACACCTTAGCTGGCAGCGGCTCACTCGTTTCCCTTCCCGCCCTTATGCTGGCGGGTCTTCCGGCCAACGTGGCCAATGGCACCAACAGGATATCCATCCTTCTACAGAGCCTCACCAGTTCCGGTGAGTTCAGGAGGCTGCGGGTTTTAGACCTCAGAGGTTCTCTCTACCTTGGCCTCCCTGCTACCTTAGGAGCCGTTGTGGGAGCTCAAATTGCCGTCAGTGTGCCTGAAGATATTATGCGCAAGGTTATAGGATTGGTGATGCTGGCCATGCTGGGGTCCATTATCTTCAACCCCGAGCAGTGGATAAAGGGGAGAGTTCAAAAGATGGAAAAGAGCCCCGGCTGGAAAGAGCTCCTTATATTTTTCGCCATAGGTGTTTATGGAGGTTTCATACAAGCAGGGGTGGGCATTTTCCTGCTGGCGGGGCTTGTTCTGGGGGTGGGTTACGACCTTGTAAGGGCCAATGCGGTAAAGATGGCTATCGTTCTAATCTATACCACCGTAGCTCTCCTGATATTTGCCGGAAACCATCAGGTTGAATGGAAATCCGGTTTAGTCTTGGCGCTGGGAAGTATGATAGGGGCCTGGGTGGCGACCCGTTTCAGTGTTGAGTGGGGTGCCGTTTGGGTGCGCCGGTTCCTTATCCTGGTTGTTTTATTTTCTGTCGTTTATCTTTTTGGTTTATTCAAAATTTAACCCGTCCACCGCAGTTTGGGCTGGCGGGCTGCTCTTACCTCGTCAAGCCTCCGGACTGGAGCAGTATGGGGTGCCTGATGTAAAAGTTCTGGATTCTCTTTGCCTTCCTGCGCGATCTTAAAGAGGGCTTCCACAAAAGCATCCAGCGTTTCCTTGCTTTCAGTTTCGGTGGGCTCAATCATTATGGCTTCGGGAACTATGAGGGGGAAGTAAATAGTTGGGGGATGGAAGCCGTAATCTATAAGCCGTTTAGCAATGTCTATCGTTCTAATACCGGGCGCATCGGGGAGCTTGCCGGAGAGGACAAACTCATGTTTGCAGAGGCGGTCGTAGGGCAGTGGGTAAACTTCTTTGAGGCGAACCCTCAAGTAATTAGCGTTGAGCACCGCGTTCTCGGCTACTTCTTTGAGGCCTTCAGCTCCCATCATCCGGATGTATACATATGCCTTGATGAAGACCAGGAAGTTACCGTAAAAGGCTTTGATTCTGCCGATAGATTTGGGAGGCCAGACAAATTTATATTTTTCTCCTTCCTTAGCCACGATAGGACCTGGCAGGAAATCCACCAGTTTCTCCGAAGCCCCCACAGGGCCAGCTCCAGGTCCCCCGCCCCCGTGGGGAGTGGAAAAAGTTTTATGGAGGTTAAAGTGGAGGACGTCAAAGCCCAGATCTCCGGGCTTCGTTATCCCTAACATGGCGTTGAGGTTGGCTCCATCTCCGTAAAGGAGCCCGCCTGCTTCATGGACAATTCTGGCCACCTCCAGAATCTGTTCCTCAAAGAGGCCAAGGGTGTTCGGGTTGGTGAGCATCAAGCCTATGAGGGTATCATCGCAGTGGCGCTTGAGCTCTTCCAGGTCAATATTTCCTCTTTCGTCGGATTTTATCTCCACCACAGTGCAGCCGCTCATGGCTGAAGAAGCGGGGTTTGTTCCATGGGCCGAGTCGGGGATGAGGACTTTGTGGCGTTTTGTGTCTCCTCTGGCCCAGTGGTAGGCTCTCATCATCAGTACGCCGCTGAATTCTCCGTGAGCTCCGGCTGCAGGCTGAAGGCTAACACCAGCAAAGCCCCCGATTTCCTTAAGGTATTCCTGGAGTTCGTACATTAACTTCAAAGCGCCCTGGACTGTGGACTCATCCTGATAGGGGTGAATGCGGGTGAAACCTGGCAGGGAAGCAGCTTCCTCATTCACTTTGGGGTTGTATTTCATAGTACAGCTACCGAGGGGGTAAAACCCTTTATCCACAGCGTAATTGAGCTGGGAAAGCCGGAGGTAATGGCGCACTACATCTACCTCGGAAACCTCGGGTAAGGGCAGTTCGTCCCGGAGGTACTCTTCAGGTAAATCCGAGGGAGGAACATCTAAAGCGGGAAGAGTAAAGGCCCTTCGGCCGGGTGAACTCAGCTCAAAAATTAAAGGCTCGCCCATGGCTGCCCTCCTGATGTTGCTGATAGAAGTTTACCAGAAAGCAGCGAAAGGGTCAAATTGGCTGCAGATGGTTGACGAACAACGCAACTTTGCGTTAAGCAACGGTTAGGCCTTATAATTATCCAGAACCTTCGGGGGAGGTTTTAGCTATGATTGAGCATTATGAGTTCGGCCGCATCGTGATCGGTGGGAAAAGTTATTCTTCTGATGTTATCATTTATCCTGATCGCGTTGATTCCGAATGGTGGAGGGAAGAAGGCCACAGGCTTTCCCCTGTAGACCTCTGGGATGTGGTTCAGGCTAAGCCGGAAATCCTGGTGGTGGGCACAGGCTATTCAGGGGTGATGGAAGTCCCAGCCGAAACCATCCGCTACCTGGAAGAAAAGGGGATAAAAGTGCTGGTGTACCGGACGGGAGAAGCCTGGAAGATATACAATCAGCTTTTGAAAGAAGGGAAAAAGGTGGTAGCTGCCCTCCACCTTACCTGTTGATGAAACGGAGGACTTATGAAAAGTGCTATTATCTTCATGGCTGATTCAGGAGGTGGTCACAGAAGTGCTGCCGAAGCTCTGAAAGAGGCCTTTGAAATCCTTGAACCAGACAAATGGCGCATCCATTTCATTGACGTTTTCTCTATACTCCCCTTTCCCTTAAACAAATCTGGCGGCTCTTACCGTCCTTTGGTCAGCTATACTCCCTGGCTCTGGTCTTTCCTCTGGACCCTCGCCCAGAAGGCTTGGTTCCTGAATTTAGCGTTTGGCTTCTTTACCCCTTTAGTCCGCGGAGCACTGCTCAAACTCATAAAGGACTATCAGCCAGATTTAGCTATTTCAGTGCATCAATTTTCCAATGTGCTCCCGGTTAAAATCTTTCGGGAAGGGGGATGGAAAGGCTTTTTCGCCACCGTTGTTACTGACCTGATCACCACTCCTTTTGCCTGGTTTTACCCTGGGGTTGACGCCTGTTTTGTGGCCACCTCCGAAGCCCGGGAAATGGCCATTAAAGCAGGCATTCATCCCGATAAGATTTACCTGAAGGGTTTCCCAGTTAGCCTGCGTTTCCGTCCCCCTGAGGATAAAAGAGCTGTAAGAAGAGCCCTCAGCCTTGAGGAGAATACTCCCACTCTGCTCCTGATAGGAGGCGGGGAAGGGATGGGAAAGATTTTCCCTGTGGCTTTAGCCATAAACGAAGCTTCCCTTTCCGCTCAGCTTCTAATCGTAACTGGAAGGAATGCGGGTTTACGCAGGGCGCTGGAACGAGTGAAGTGGAGAATACCCTGCCGGATTTACGGCTTTGTGAATTTTGTTCACCTTCTTATGCAAGCTTCGGATGTTGTGCTGACGAAAGCGGGCCCAGGGACTATCTACGAAGCCCTGACAGTAGAGGTGCCCATCCTGCTCATTGATTTTGTCCCCGGCCAGGAAAAGGGCAACGTGGATTTTGTGGAAAGAAATGGGATAGGGGTCTTCGCCTCCATCCCTGAAAGGGCCGTAATGATCCTCAGGGAATGGCTTGAGAATCCGGGGGTTTTAGAGGAAATGAAAGCAAAGGCCAGGCTTCTGGCAAACCCCCGCGCCTCTCTGGAGATCGTCTCAACGCTCCTGGAGAAGGTCCATTAGCCTGGCCCCGGTAAAAGGCCTGAGGGAAAGAAATGGGTCAGGGAAGCCCCCTCTTGGTCATAATATCTGGCCCATCGGGAGCCGGGAAGGATAGCGTCATCCGGAGGATGAGGGAGCTCGGGTTCCCTTTCCATTTCGTGGTTACCATGACAACGCGTCCTCCTCGCCCCGATGAAGTGAACGGCAAGGATTACTTTTTCGTTTCAGAAGAAGAGTTTGAAAGCCTTCTCCGGAGAAATGGTTTTCTGGAGAATGCTCTGGTTTACGGATACCGCTATGGTGTTCCGAAAGAGCAAGTGAAGAAGGCTCTGGAGAGTGGCAAAGACGTAATAATGAGGGTAGATGTGCAGGGGGCCAGAACCCTGCGCCGCCTTATCCCCGATGCTGTTTTTATCTTTCTGATTCCCGCTTCGGAAGAGGAACTGGCCCGAAGGCTGAGGGCGCGCCACACAGAAGGGGAAGAGGCATTGAAAACAAGGCTCGCCACGGCCAGGGAGGAAATGATGAGCATCGGAGAATTTGATTACGTAGTAGTCAACGCCGATGGCCACTTGGACGAAGCTGTCCAGGATATAATAGCCATAATAACCGCTGAGAAGTGCCGGACTAAGCCGAGAAGGATCTCCCTGTAACTTTTCCCCCCACTCGCACGTATATTCCTATGGGGAAGCTCCAATGGAGAAAGATCTGAGCCCTGTTATCCAGCGGGTTCTTGCAGGGGAATTTGAGGCTTTTGAAGAGATTGTGGAAGCTTGCCAAAAACCCGTGTACAATCTGGCTTTCCGTTTGCTACAGGACCATGAAGATGCCAAGGATGTGGCTCAGGAGGCGTTCCTCCGGGCTTTCAGAAACCTCAGCTTTTACGATTCAAAAAGACCTTTTATCCGATGGCTCCTGGCTATAGTTTACAATCTTTCCATGGATTGTCTGCGCCGGCGGACAAAGGAGAAGAAGGCGATGAAGGCGGCTTCATTTATGGCCAGGCATAAGAGCCAGAGCTTCAATCCTTCCGGGATAGAATGGCAGGAATTGCTCAATAAACTTGAGGAAGGGGATAGGGCTATCGTGATCCTTAAATACTGGCACGGATTTACCTGCAGCGAGATAGGGGAAATCGTGGGATTGGGGGAAGAAGCTGTTAAAGCGAGGCTTCACAGGGCAAGGCTTCGCCTGGCGGATGAGCTCAGGAGGGAAGGGTGGCTGCCCTGATATCCTGCCGGGAAGCTGCTGAAAAAATGATGGAGGCTTTAGAAGGGTTCCCAGCTACGGAACTCCTGCATCACCTGGCCTGCTGCGGAGATTGCCTCGCCCGCTGGAAAGCCCTTGAAAGTGTGCACGCCTTGTTGCAAGAATCTTACCCCGCTGTTGAGCCTCCTCCAGAACTCAAAGCCGGAGTGATGGCTGCCGTCAGGAGGGAAATGGCGGCAAGGAAAGCCTTCAGGATTCTGGTGGCTTTGGTGTTGATTCCCTTCGCTGGAATAACCCTGGCACTCATTCTATCCAGCGCAGCTTTTAGGTTCTGGACCATCCTGCCGGCCGTTAAGGTCATGTTGGAGATAGCTTCGGACTGGTTCTGGCGGTGGGCAGAGTTAATAGCGCTGATTTTGGGGATAGTCCAGCTCATCCCCGGGCTTGCCCTATATCCCGTTGCAGCCTTATTGCTTTTTCTGGCAACTCTTGTCAATCTTATCAAGAGGAGGACAAGACATGAAATGGCTTAAAGTGTTGCTCACAATCGCCGTCATCCTTTCCCTCGGTATGAGCATTGGCCCCGCCTTCGCCTTTGAAGGGCGAGGAGGGGAAAGGGTTGTGATTGAGGAGGGGCAGACTGTTGAAGATGATCTCTTTGTCGGCGCCCGCGAGTTTGTCCTAAAGGGTGTGGTCAAGGGTGACCTGATAGTTGCTGCCCAGGAAATAAAAATAGAAAAGTCAGGGGTTGTGGAAGGCGACCTTTTTGCTGCGGGTCAAACTATAGAGGTCAACGGGAAGATCACGGATGACATCATAGCGGCAGGGTATGCCATTTTTGTAGACGGGGATACAAGCGGTGATTTCATAGGAGCAGGCTTCAGTGTCAGTCTCACGGGCCGTCTTGGCCAGGATTTCCTGTTCATGGGCTATCAGGCCTTAGTAGCTGGCGATGTGGCGCGTCACCTTCGCTTCAGTGGCAATGGGATAAAGCTCTCGGGCCGCATAGGAGGTGATGCCGAAATAAGTGTAGGTGAAGCTGAGGAAGGAATTCCTCCTGGTCTCACCTTCTATTCAGACCTTCCCCCTGTCCCTCATGTTCCTCCGGGGCTCACCATTCAGGAGGGGGCTCGCATTGAAGGCCATCTGCGCTACACAGCTGTGGAGGAAGCCTCAATACCTCCGGGTGCAGTGGGAGGAAAAGTGGAGTTCAAGAAGCATGAGCCTCCCAGGAAAGAAGCTCCTCCTACCCACGCAAGGGCGATAAACTGGGGCCTTGACCGCCTGCGCTACCTTGTGAGCCTTCTCCTCATCGGGACATTAATGCTCCTTATAGCCCCAAACTGGACCCAGCAGCTGGCGGGAAACATCAGAGCGAAGCCCTTGCCCAGCCTCGGATGGGGCATAGTGACCCTGGTAGCTTTCGGGCTTTCAGTGTTGGTATTGGTTATTGCGGTTGTGATAGTAAGCCTGCTTTTGGGGCTTCTTACCATAAGGGAGCTTGTCGGTTGGTCCCTCTTTACCGGTTTTATGGCGGGAGCTGCGGCGCTCTGGGGTATGGGGCTGACCTGGATTTATTTGACAAGGGTTCTGGTGGGATTTGCCCTGGGAATGGGGATTTTCCGGGCTTTCAGGAGCCAGGTTACAGGCCGTGGGTGGTGGCCTTTGATCGTAGGGGCTGTAATTCTGGTGCTCATTACTTCGGTCCCTATCCTGGGGAGGCTTCTGGCCTGGGCAGCATCGCTGGTGGGCCTTGGAGCTTTCTGGCTATGGGCCAGAGAAAAACCCTCTCTCGCTGGTTAGAAAACCTATTGTTTCGCTGGGAATAAAGGAGGTAAAAGTGGTAAGGAAAGTGGCTTTGAGCTTGATTTTAGCCCTCTTTCTCTGGAGTCTGGCCCAGCCAGCCTTCGCCGAAGGGGGGAAAATGCTTTTCGGCGAGGACTTTACCCTCAGAAGCGGTGAAACATACCGAGGCGATGTGCTCATCTTCGGTGGAAACCTGGTCCTTGAAGAAGGAAGCCACCTTGAAGGAAACGTTGTTGTATTCGGGGGACGGGCAAAAGTAAGCGGTACCCTGGAGGGGGACCTGGCTGTTTTTGGAGGGGATGTAAAGGTTGAGAGCACCGGGAAAATAGAAGGCGACGTAGTCGTAATGGGCGGGAGGCTGGTTAAAGAAGAGGGGGCTGTTATAGAGGGGGAAGTTACAGAAGAGGCACCTTTCCTGCTGCCCCCTGTAGCACCCCCTTACTCATCCCTTAGAGACTTTGTTAACTGGCTGTTGTGGGGAAGTGTTCGTTTTATGCTCACCCTCATTGCCCTTATAGCGGCTTCAATCCTCATAATAAGCCTCTGGCCCGAGCAAGTCAAAGTTATCGCCGAAACGATAAACAAAGCCCCCTTAGAGAGCGGAGGAATAGGCCTGGGAGCCGTTGTCCTGGGTGTCCCGGCTGGGCTTGTGCTTCTTCTCTTCGCCTGTCTGGGCCTTCTGGTGTGGCTTGCGCTCCTTATCGCGGGGCTTTTCGGCCTTACAGCTCTGGCATACAGGCTGGGTGAAAAGGTCTTTGAATCAGCTGGGAGTCAAGGGCTTTCCCCTCTTTTGCAGGTTATACTGGGTGTTGCCTTGATCCAGCTTTTGGGCTTGATCCCGTGTCTGGGCTTTCTCTTGCAGCTTGTGATATACTCTCTCGGGATAGGAGCGGTGATCCTGAGCCGAGCTGGAACTTATCGGGGTTACTGCGAGAAAGGAGGACCGGTTGAGGCAAGCAGCAGTAGTAGCTGAGAACCTCACTAAAAAGTTCGGCGATTTCACAGCGGTTGACCATATAAGTTTCACTATAAAGCGAGGGGAAATTTTCGGCTTTCTGGGGCCAAATGGGGCAGGCAAGACTACCACCATAAGGATGCTTCTGGGACTGCTTCGCCCCACCGAGGGCCGGGCCTGGGTTCTGGGCTTTGATTCTCAGAGAGAGACGGAAGAAGTCCGCAAGCGCATCGGCTACATGACCCAGAAATTTAGCCTTTACAATGACCTTACAGTTGAAGAAAATTTGCGCTTTTACGGACGCGTCTATGGTCTTAGGGGTAAAGCGTTGGAAGAGAGGATAGATTATGCAGTTGAAATGGCCGGATTAAAGGGGAAAGAGAAAATGCTAACCGCTAACCTTTCAGGCGGATGGAAGCAGCGTCTGGCCTTCGGTTGTGCTATCCTCCATCAGCCTGAAATGCTTTTTCTGGATGAACCCACCGCGGGAGTCGATCCCATATCCAGAAGGGCTTTCTGGGACTTGCTCTACGAGCTGGCTGATAGGGGCATAACCATACTGGTGACTACCCACTACATGGATGAAGCCGAACACTGCCACAACCTGGTTTTGATCTACAATGGGCGTATAATTGCTCAGGGTTCTCCCCGGGAGCTGAAGGCCGAGATGAAAGGGTGGGTTCTGGAGATACGCTGCGATAAATACCAGGAAGCTCTAACGGCATTGAGGGAAAGGGCCCTGCCCGCAGAACCGGTCTCTCCCGAGCACCCGTTTTTGGCTCTGGGAGGCGAGGTCGCCCTTTACGGTTCAGCTATTCACCTTGTAACTCCCGAAGCTGAAAGTTACCGGGCCACCGTTGAGGAAATCCTCAAGAAGAAAGGCCTGAAGATTCACAGCATTGAAGCAATTGTTCCCTCTCTGGAAGATGTGTTCATTGCCAGAATCAGAGCCATTGAGGCCGCCCGGATCTACGAAAAAGCGCAATCCACAAAGGGTTGAGGACGGCGAAAGCCCCTTCCCACACCGGACGCTCACCTTACAGATAGGCCTCTTCAACGCCCTGCCCCGTGTGGGGGGAAGCCAGGGCACCTCAAGTTCGGCGGGGCAAATTTTACGGAAGCCTGGTTAAAACGGCATAGAAATCCTCTCCGAGGTGGTGGAGGGGCTTCAATTCATCGTTCTCCAACTTCCACACCTTATCAAAGGCTTCTTCCACAACCGAAGCAGCCACAACCTGGCCCACGAAGAGAGTGTGATCCCCTGTGGTGAAGGCATCGGTGAGCACACATTCTATGTGTCCGATGCACTCCTCCACCAGGGGCACGTCAATTTCCAAGGCATCAACGGGGGTTATTCCGGCCCTGGCAAATTTATCCACATCCCGGCCCGAGTAAGTCCCGCATATTTCCACAGCTTTAAGAAGGGAAACGCTGGGGATGTTCAGGGCAAATTGTTCGCTTTTTTTGATGAGATCGTGGGTGAAACGGACGGGGTGTATGGCTACCCCTATAAGGGGCGGAGAGAAACTCAGGGGGGTAATCCAGGAAGCGCTCATCACATTCTCCTTATCCTTGTAATGGGAGGTCACCAGAACTACCCCACCGGCGTTTATAAGCCTAAAGGCATGGGAAACAGGAATTTCAACCTTCTTCATGACTCACTCCCCCTCGTTCTTTCCCCTCTCCAGAAGTATCCCAACTTCGTAAAAACCAAGCTTGTGGTAGAATCCTCTGGCGGCGAAGTTGTCTGCTTCCGTTATAACCTCTACCTCAATGCAACCCCTTCGGAAGCAATGGTTCACCACGTATTTAAGGAGACAGGTGCCTACACCTTTACCTCTTTCGCCTTCAGTTACCACGAATTCATCAATGAGGGCGACCAGGCCTCCGTGGGATAAGCTTTCCCGATACCAGACAGTGGCTAACCCTTTGATGTCCCCTCTTTCCTCGGCTACAAAGGCTTCAAAGTTCGGAGAATCAAGGGCTTCCTCCCAACGCGGCGCAAATTCCTCATACGGAGAAGATTCCAGCCTCAGGAACTCCTGCAACTGAACGATAAGGTTCCAGACTCCTCTGGCATCCTCGCGGTTTGCTTTACGGATTTTAAGGTGCATATTTGAAGGGATGGCGAGCGGCATCTTTTTCATTCAGGATTTCTTCCAGTACCGGGCGCCCTTCAATGGCCTTGCGTATGGCCGCCCGCATGGCTTTGAAATTGTTGAGCTCAATGCGCTTTTCTATCGCCGCCGAAGGATGGACAAAAGCGTTCACTATCATGATGATTTTATCCAAAAGGGCCTCGGGCAGGGTCCCATCGTTAATCATCCAGTCAATGGCCCTGTTTATACCCCTGGCCGCCACCTCGTAAATCTGATGGCGCTGCCGGTCAGTGCGAACGGTTACCGTTGGAACCAAGATGACCATGGGACGGTCCCTGATTACGGCCAGTTCGTGGCCGGGCCGCTCCTCTTTAAGGGCTCGCGCAGCAGCTCTCCCCACGGGGCCATCCTTAGTCCCCATTACCAGGTCAATGTGAGCGATCTCATGGAAAGGAGGCCCCGAAAAGCCCTCACCCACCGCAAAGGTCAGGTCAAAGGTCCTCTTGTTCACCTGATACGCTACGGGGAAAGAGGTCCTTATAGTCTCATTGCCCAGGTGATATTCCACTTCCCGGCGGGGTATTTTGCCCAGAGCTTCCAGTTCAAACCGCATTTCCTCCTGATCTTCCCGCCGGAAAGCATCCCCCGGCATCATGGGAAGACGGGAGTCGCCCACCCTGAGGCCCATCATCATAAGGCCTTCTTTCACCGCCTGGGTAGAACCCTGCCTCACTATGATGCGAATTATTTTCTGAATCTTCCTCTGCCATTCTCTGGCGGTATCCAGGTCACCGGATTTCACTGCTCTGTAAATTTTTTGCCAGATGTCGGGCACAAGGTTGGCCGATGCCAGGATAGCTCCATCGGCTCCGGCCGCCAGGGCCGCAACTACCGTCTCATCGTGACCGGTGAAAATACCCACTTCGCCCCACACTTTCTCTATAAGGGCCATCAGGAACGGTATATCTCCGGATGAATCTTTTATGCCTATTACGTTTTCCAGGTCCAGCAGGGAGCCCTCGGCTGTCCACCATTCGTGGTGGGTGCCTGCGCACTGAGGTATGTTGTAAATGATTATGGGGATCCCCACTCTATCCACAGCCCGGTAGTGGTCGTAGATTTCGTTGTAGGTGGGCTTAAGGTAGAAAGGGGTAACCACCAGGGCGGCATCGGCTCCCGCATCTTTGGCGAAGCGGGTTAGCTCCAGAGTCTCCCTTGTAGAAGGGGCTCCCGTGCCCGCTATTACAGGCACTTTCCCCCCGGCTTCCTCCACCGCTATCTCTATGATTCTCTTCCTTTCTTCCGGCGCAAGGTAGACGAATTCACCGGTGGTGCCAGCCACCAGAAAGCCATCCACATCGGGCAGGAGAAACCGGATGAGTTCCCGGTAAGCTTCCTCATCCAGGGAGCCATCCTTCTTAAAAGGTGTTACCAAAGCCGGAATGATCCCTTTAAACCAGGCCGGTTTTTTCCCCATGGTAACCTCACCTTAAACCAGGTTGGACGTGGGTATTATATCATACCGGGAGTTAAAGACAAAACACCATCCAGATATGGGCTGGCCATCAGTTTAGGATCATTCCTGGCAAATCCGAGGGTTTTGTGCTAAAATTGAAAGTGAAAACGTAAAGGAGGAAGCTCTTGGTAGGTTCTATAAGGCTTGGTAAAATTTTCGGCATACCTATAATGGTCCATTATACCTGGTTCATCGTCTTCACCCTGATAGCCCTTTCCCTTTCCACCCAGTATTTCCCCTCTCGCTACCCCAATTGGAGCCAATGGATGTACTGGACAATGGGCATAGCTACAGGCCTACTGCTGTTCTTATCGGTCCTTGCGCATGAACTCGCTCACAGCCTGCTCTCCTCCTTGCAGGGCATACCGGTCCAGCGCATTACTCTTTTCCTCTTCGGAGGTGTGGCCAGCATCTCCAGGGAATCTGCTACCCCCCTGGGAGAGTTCCTGATGGCTTTATCCGGCCCCGTCGCCAGCCTTCTCATATCCGGAATATTCGGCTTCCTCTGGCTCTTTGCCAATTTCATCCTCAAAATTCAGGCCCTGGCGGCTCTGAGCGCTTACCTGGGTATTATAAACCTCAGCCTCGCCCTGTTTAACCTCATCCCCGGATTCCCCCTGGATGGCGGAAGGCTCCTGCGCTCTTTCCTCTGGGGAATAACCGGAAATTTCCGGAAAGCTACGGAAATAGCCATAACGGCGGGAAGGATAATAGCTTTCGCCTTTATCGTAGGGGGGATAGTCTGGGCTCTCACAGGCCACTGGCTCGATGGGATCTGGCTGGCTTTCATCGGGTGGTTCCTGGATAACGCTGCTACCCAGAGTTACAGGCAACTTGTGAGCAAAGAAACCCTCAAGGGCGTTAAAGTAAGGGAGCTGATGAGCCAGGAGTGCCCCATTGTCCCCGCCTCCCTCACCATCAACGACCTTGTTTACAACTATGTCTTACCCCACAGCACCCGATGCTTTTTCGTCCAGGAAGGGGAAAAGCTCAGGGGAATGGTCACCCTCCATCACCTTAAACTGGTCCCGCAGGCCAGGTGGTCCTCGGTAAAAGTGGCAGAGATTTTAACGCCTCTGGAAAAGTTGCTCAAAATAAGCCCGGACGATGACGCCCTGGACGCTCTGGAACTTATGGTGGAGAACGATGTGAACCAGATACCCGTTGTTGAGGGGGAAGAGGTTGTAGGACTTATCCGCCGGGATCATCTCCTCCAGTTTATCCGAACCAGGCTGGAGCTGGGGATTTAAAGCATGGTGGAAATGGACCTCTTTGACCTCCTGGAACAGGGCTCAGGGAGCCGACCCGTTTTCCATCGCGAACGTTGCCTGCGCTACCGTTATCACTTAAACCGCTGTAACCTATGCCTCAATAGCTGCCCTGCCGGGGCCATAAAGGAAAGTTTTTACTTTGAACTGGATGAGGAAAAGTGCACAGGTTGCGGAATCTGCTGGCAAATTTGCCTTACCGAAGCCTGGGCTTTCCCCAGAAATCCGGAGAAAATCCTGAGGGAAACCCTCCTTTCTCTGAAGGCCCCGGCGTTAGAACTTCTCTGCCACCGCAGTGCATCCGAAGGCCAGGTCCTCTCCAGAGCCCCTATCGCAATGAACACGAAACGATGTCTCGCCTCCCTTTCCCTGGCCTTCATCTTGGAAGCAGCCTCCATCACCTCCAGAGAACTCTGGCTCAACGAAGAATCATGCCCCCATTGCCCGATGGGTTCCGTGCATAATTTGATCCGGGAACAGGCCCGAAAGGCTAACTCCATCCTCAGGGCCTTTGGGAAAAAGGAGCTTGTTTTCCTTAAGTCCTCCCTATCCCAGAGAGATGGCCTTACTCCTGCCAGAATCCACCAGGGGGATGAGCCTCTGCTGGACCGCAGAGAAGCTTTTTCTTTACTCAGCGGGGAACTAATGGGGCTGGTCAGGAAAGTGCTGGGGGAAGGCCTGGAAAGCCTCTTCGGCCAGTTCATCCCGCCGGAGGGCTTACCCAGACATTTGCCCGAACACCGACTGAGGCTTGCAAGAATCCTGGCCCGCCTTGGCCCGCCAGAAGATGGGGAGTTTTCCACTTCAGAACTGCCTTTCGGGCTCCTGACCGTAGAAGGCCAGTGTACGGCCTGTGGCCTCTGCGCTCATCAGTGCCCCACGGGCGCTTTGCTCTTCCTGCAAGATGCGGAACGCTTTGCCCTTGAGTTCGTTCCCTTAGCCTGTATCGGGTGCAAAATATGCGAAGGCCTATGTCCCACAAAAGCTCTAAGGGTTAAGCCCTCTTTTTCCTTTTCCTCTCTCCTCAGGGCCTTGAAACTCAGGCTTCTGGAAGGGAAACTGAAGATATGTCAGCGGTGCAGCAGGCCCTTCAATCCTTTGGGCGAGGGGGAATTTTGTCCAGCCTGCCAGAAAATTTTCTACCCTTCCGGCGAAAGCCTTGCCGGGTAAACCCTATGGCAAGGAGGTGCTGCTATGAAGCTCCTTATGCTTTCGGCAGAAGAAGTGCGCAAAGCGGTTCCAATGGCTGAAGCGATAGAAATAGTGAAAGATGCCTTCGCCCAGCTTTCTACAGGAAAAGCCCACGTCCCTCTGAGGACCCAGCTTCCAGTGGAAAAACACGGAGGGGTTACCCTCTTCATGCCTGCCTACCTTTCGGAAAGCGATGCTCTGGGAGCAAAGGTTGTCTCCGTTTTCCCCAGGAACCTGGACAGAGGCCTTCCCACCATATTCGCCATCGTCATAGCGGTGGACTCAGAGACCGGTTGCCCAGTAGCTCTTATGGACGGAACTTACCTCACCGCTTTGAGGACAGGAGCGGCCTCGGGGGCAGCTACCGATCTACTTGCCCGCAAGGATGCCAGGGTGGCGGCCATCTTCGGAGCTGGCGCTCAGGCCAGGACTCAACTCCTGGCTGTGTGCGAGGTCAGGAAGATAGAAAAAGTGTGGGTCTACGATGTGGTAAGGGAAAGAGCCGAAGCTTACGTAGCTGAGATGAGAGGCTCTGGCCCCATCCCCATGGATTTAAGAGTTGCCTCCTCTCCCGAAGAGGCTGTCCGGGAAGCCGATATCATCTGCACAGCCACCACTTCTTCCACCCCTGTCTTCAATGGGGAAGACCTCAAGCCAGGAGCCCATATAAACGCCATTGGGTCTTTCACCCCCCAGATGCAGGAGGTGGATGAAATCACCATCCGGCGGGCAAATAAGATTGTGGTGGATTCTCGCCCGGCTTGCATGGCTGAAGCGGGTGATCTAATCATCCCCATAAGCAAAGGGATAATCTCCGAAAAGGACATCTACGCCGAACTTGGGGAAATAGCCGCTGGCCTTAAGCCCGGCCGGGAAAGGGACGATGAAATTACTTACTTCAAATCTGTAGGCAACGCTGTCCAAGATGTATCTGTTGCCAAGCGGGTTCTGGAGAAAGCCCGGGAGATGGGGCTCGGAAAAGAGGTGGAAATCTAAACCGCAAGGAGGGGCTCGGTGGAAAAGCTCAAAAGGCTCGGGCCGGACCTGCTGGTAGCCTTTTCCCTTTTATTGCCCCTGATTATCCTCTTCTGGCCTGTTACCTTCGGAGGTAAAACCCTCATCCCGGTTGATAACCTTTTCACCTTTGAACCCTGGAAGAGCTTCGCCAGGGATGTGGGGGTATCGGTGCCCCACAATGAACTTTTGAGCGACCTCATCCTGGAAAATTACGTCTGGAAGAAGTTCATTCTGGAATGCATCCAGAACGAGGAGCTTCCCCTCTGGAACCCTTACATTTTCACGGGGATGCCTTTCCTGGCCACAGGCCAGCACTCGGCGCTTTATCCTTTTTCCCTCATCTTTTACATCGTCCCTCTGCCCAGAGCTTACGGGCTTTTCACCCTGATCCAGCTCTGGATTGCGGGACTTTCCATGTACTTCCTGGCCAGGGTTCTGGGGATGAGCCGCTTCGGCAGCGTAACGGCTTCTCTGGCCTACGAACTCAGCGGGTTCTTCGTGGTAAGCGTCGTTTTCCCGATGATAATAGCCGCTGCGAGCTGGCTTCCCGCCATCCTGGCCTGCATTGAGATAACTTTACGCCGCCTTCAGGAAGGCCAGAAGTCGCCTGTACCCTTCGTTATCCTGGGTTCCCTCTTTATTGGCCTCCACTTCCTCGCCGGGCACCCCGAAATTTCCTACTACGTGGCAATGGTCGCAGCTTACTTCGCCCTGGTCAGAGTTCTAACCTTCTATTTCCGACAGCGCCAGCCCTCTTTTCTGTTGAAGTCTATTCTGGCCCTTGGAACAATGGCCATCACCGGAGCAGGCCTCGGAGCTGTCCAGCTTATACCCCTCTACGAAGTAGCAAGGCTCAACTTCCGGCAGGGAATGGTGACCCTCAAGGACGTATTAGGGTGGGCCTATCCAATCCGCCAGGTAATAACTTTCCTTATTCCCGATTTCTTCGGCAACCCCAGCCATCACGCCTACTTTGATCTGGTCACAAAAAAGTGGCTTCCCGTGACAGTGAACTATCGGGGGGAACCGATAAACTTCATTTTCTGGGGGATAAAAAATTACGTGGAAGCCGGAAGCTACATGGGCCTTCTGACCCTGTGCCTGGCCCTGGCCGGGATTCTCCTGGGCAAGGATCGGGGGATAAAATGGACCTTCTCAGCCCTGGCTGTTCTATCCCTTCTTTTCGCCTTCGGCACTCCGCTGTATGCTCTTCTCTACTATTTTTTGCCCGGCTACAACCAGCTTCACTCCCCCTTCCGCTGGGTTTTCCCCTATACTTTGAGCGTGGCTGTATTGGCGGGGATTGGCGTTGAAGAGCGGGGTAAACTAAAGCCCCTTTTCCCCTTAGCTTTAACCATCTTGGGTCTGCTGGGCCTTCTCTTCTGCCTTGTTTCCTTCCTCTACCCGGAACCCTTCTTCGCCCTGGCCGATCGCTTTCTCGCCCACTCGGACCTTGCCCAGGGAGCTTTTTCCGACGGGAGGATGTTTTTCTCCTATGAGTGGTGGAATTTCCTGCGTTTCTCCATCTTCCTGACCCTGGCAGGCGCAGCTCTGACGATAGCCGGCAGAGAACGCCTCAAAGCCTTTATCCCTGCCATCATCGCTGCCGACCTCCTCTGGGCATGGTGGGGATTCAACCCTGCCTCTGACCCTACCCTCCTCCAGTTCACCCCGCCGGTGGTGAATTTCCTGAAAAGTGACCCGGAACTTTACCGCATAACTTCCTTCAACCTTCCGGGAGAAAAGACCTTCTGGCCCAACGTGGGAATGCTCTTTGGGATCCACGATGTCCGGGGCTACGATTCCATAATCCTCAAACAATACGCCAGATTCATGGAACTTCTCTCCCCCCAGTGGGACTTGCTCTATAACCGCATCTCCCCCATATACACCCCCTTCCGGGAAGCTCTGAACTCCCCGCTGCTGGACCTTCTGAACGTTAAATACATCATAACCACCCAGGAGATAAATAACCCGGGCTATACCCTGGTTTACGAAGGTGAGGTGCGGGTCTACCGCAACGAAGATTACCTTCCGAGAGCCTTTGTTTCCTCCTGCGCCCTGACAGTTGAGGAAACGGAGCTTCCCCACGTCCTGCAGAAAATGACCTCTCCGAAATGCGTTGTTCTGGAAAAGGGCCCCAAGCCCTGGCAGTATAGTCCGGAAGATCCGCCTCTGCCCGAGGCATCCGGAGAAATAGAAAAAGCCCAGATTGTCTCTTACTCCCCAACTGAAGTGGTTGTATCCGCCACATTAAAGGAAAGGGGCCTGCTGGTTTTAACGGATGCCTTCTTCCCGGGCTGGAAGGCTCACGATGGAAAGAAAGAGCTAAAACTATTCAGGGCTTATGGCAATTTCCGGGCCGTAATCCTGGACTCTGGCACCCACCTGGTCCGCTTCAAATATAGCCCAATGTCCTTCAAACTGGGGCTTTACACCTCCTTCATAGCCTCCAGCGCGCTCCTTTTCCTCTTCCTCTACTGGCTGTGGCACAGGATTTACCGGGAAAAAGATGAGACAACCCTCAGCCGCGTGGCCAAGAACACCTTTATCCCCATGGGACTGGCCTTCGCCAATAAGCTTATTGACATGGCCTTTGCCATGCTCATGCTCCGCATTCTGGCTCCGGAAGGCGCAGGCCGCTACCAGTTCGCAGTTATATTCATCGGCTACTTTGAAATCCTCACCCGCTTCGGCCTGGGAGTACTCCTCACCAGAGAGGTCGCCAAAGACAAATCCCAAGCCAACCGCTACATCACCAATGTCACGCTTCTGAGGATTTTGCTTTGGCTTTCCTCCTGGCCTCTGATGGCTTTCATCCTGTTCTTATACGTCCGCTACGCTGGCCTGACCATGGATACGGCCTTTACCGTTGGCCTGTTCAGTCTGGCCCTGCTTCTGAGCCTGCTTTCCGATGTTATAAGCTCCGTTTTCATGGCCTGGGAGAAAATGGAATACCCCGCCTGGATAACCACCGTCACAACCCTTATGAGAGTTACTCTGGGGGCGATAGCACTTCTGGCGGGGTTTGGATACGTGGGCCTGGCTGGGGTCTCAGTGGTGGTAAATGCCATCACATTGGCCATCCTCTTCTACCTCATGGTCAACAAACTTTTCACGCCCCGCCCCGAACCCGACCTTTCTCTGGTTAAAGGCCTGTTGCGCCCGGCCTTCCCTCTCATGATAAACCACTTCCTGGCCACGGTCTTCTTCAGGATTGACATCCTCATCCTCCAGCCCTTGAAGGGGGATGCGACAGTGGGCTACTACACCGCTGCCTACAGATACATAGATGGCCTCAATATAATTCCCTCCTACTTCACCATGGCCCTCTTTCCCATGCTTTCCCGTTACGCCGAATCCTACAAGGAAGAGTTCATGCGGGTCTATAACACTGCCCTACGACTTTTAATCCTGGTAAGCATGCCCATATCAGTGCTCTTCACCTTCACTGCCCGGGAGCTTATCCTGCTTCTGGGGGGATCCGAATACCTGCCCCATTCCATGATAGCCCTGCAGCTTCTCATCTGGTTCTTCCCCTTCAGCTGTATAAACAGCGTAACCCAATACGTGCTCATAGCAATAAACCAGCAGAGCTTCCTGACCAAAGCCTTCCTCATCGGGGTAGCGTTCAACATCATCGGCAACCTTATCTTCATCCCACCTTATAGCTACAAAGGAGCGTCCGTAATGACAGTGCTTTCAGAGCTGGCTCTTTTTGCCCCCTTCTACTACTGCGTTCGGAAGAATCTGGGGCCACTGCCCTTGAAGGAACTTCTCTGGCGTCCGGCTCTGGCCTCCGGGCTCATGGCCCTCACCTTCTGGGCCGTTCAGAAGGTGAACCTCGTGCTGGCCATTACGGCCTCTATGGTAGTCTACCTTTCAGTAGTAGTAGCGTTGGGAGCTTTCACCAGGGAAGAGATAGAAAGAGTCATTGGAGGACTGCGCCGCCGGCTGGCGAGGGGGTAAAATCAAAAACAGCCTTCACCAGATTCTTCCGCCCTTTCCCCGTCACCCACTCCAGAGCTTTCCGGTAATCATCAATCCTGAACTTGTGGGTTACAAGAGGTGCAAGTTCCACCTCCTTTCGGGCCATGAAATCCAGAGCCATCTGGAAGGTATGCGCCCTTCTGCCTTCATAGTCCTCCACAGCGTAAGAGTAGGTCCCCACTATCTTGAGCTCCTTCAACCATACAGGAGTCCAGTCAATTCTGCCTGGAATGGAAGCCAGTCCCACCAGCACAATCCTGCCCCCCGTCCCTGTCAGGCGAAGGGCCAGATCGAGGCTTGCCCTGGAGCCCACACAGTCAAAGGTAA
Organism: Anaerolineae bacterium; assembly: GCA_025062375.1. Lineage (NCBI taxonomy): Bacteria > Bacillati > Chloroflexota > Anaerolineae > Anaerolineae bacterium. The sequence goes on from JANXAG010000004.1 coordinate 103,771, forward strand.
TGGCTGGTCCGGATAGGGAGATGGGAGCCCCGAGAAGGGGCTTGAGGAACTTTGCTCCCGTTGCGTGAGCTAACTCCTCTTCCTGGCCCAGCTTCACCGCTGCATCTGCACCATAGTGGCGGGCCAGATCAGCCTGGAAGGGATATTTGTAGAGCACGATGATCCTGGCCTTTGAGCCCAGCACCCTTAAAGCAGCCACAGTGCAAATCCCTATAGTCCCTCCGCCTATGATGAGGACCGTATCCGTATCCCTGGGAAAATTGTTCCAGACGGCGTGAAGGGCCACAGCGAAAGGTTCCACCATGACCGCCTCTTCATCACTGACCCCATCGGGGACTGGGTAGACCTTGGAGTAATGGGCTACAAAATACTCTCCCCAGCTTCCTCCTGTATCCTGGCAGCTTCCTATCAGCAGGCCAGGAGCCAGATTGCCTTCGGTAACCCTGTGGCACAAGTTTTCTTTCCCCTCCTTACACATGGGACAGCGGTCCAGAAATCCTCTTGTCTCACAGGAAAGAGTGGGATCCACCACCACCCTCTGGCCCAGCTCCACCTCCCCTGCCTTCTCCCCTTTCTCTACCACTACTCCCACGTTTTCATGCCCCAAAACGAATACAGGCGATGAAATAGCTGAAAGCACAGGACTTGTATGTAGGGTAATAACTCCAAGGTCGCTCCCGCATATTCCCCCGTATGTGGTCTTGACTCTAACCCATTCCTGAGAGGGCAAAGAAGGCTCCGGAATTTGGCCGTACTGAAGGCAGGAGAGGGCACTCCAGAAAAAGCGTTTATCCAGACTTCCTGAGATTTTGGTCAGAACATAGCGGGGAATACTGGCGATAAAGTAGAGGGCTCGCATAATAACACCTCCCGATAAACTGTTTGCTAAATTAATTAACCCGGAAAGAAAGCCCCGGATTTTGGCCAAAACAAAAAGCCCCCTCCCGGAAGGGAGGGGGCCTCTGTGGCTTTAGTACTCGGGTGGAGTGGGCGGGGTCTTCTCTTTCTCGGGGATCTCGCTCACCAGGGCTTCGGTGGTCAGGATCATGGCCGCGATGCTGGCAGCGTTCTCCAGCGCCGCCCTGGTGACCTTGGCGGGATCGATTATACCGGCCTCGAACATATCCCTGTAATCCTCCGCCAGGACATCAAAACCAATATTGGGGTTATTCTTCTCCTTCTGGCGGCGCCTTATCTCCTGAACCACCACAGCTCCATCGTAACCGGCGTTTTCGGCCAATTGCCTGGCTGGCTCCTCAAGAGCCCTCCTGACGATCTCCACGCCCGTCTTCTCATCGGGAAACTCTATTTCGATTCCGTCCAGTTTTTCCTGGGCGTTGAGGAGGGCCACACCGCCGCCGGGCACGATCCCTTCCTCCACCGCTGCCCTGGTGGCGCTCAGAGCGTCTTCAACCCTGTGCTTCTTCTCCTTGAGCTCCACCTCGGTTGCCGCGCCCACTTTAATGACAGCGACCCCGCCAGCGAGTTTGGCCAGCCTTTCCTGGAGCTTCTCCCGGTCGTAATCGGAGGTGGTCTTCTCAATCTCCACCTTTATCTGCTCGATGCGCCCCTTAATTTGCTTGGGGTCGCCTTTGCCCTCGATAATAGTGGTATCATCCTTGGAAACCACTACCCTGCGGGCGCGGCCCAGGTCAGCGATAGTGACACTCTCCAGCTTGCGGCCGAGCTCCTCAGAGATAACCTGGCCACCGGTGAGGATAGCGATATCCTCCAGCATTCTCTTGCGCCTATCGCCGAAGCCGGGAGCCTTCACCGCCACACAGTTAATGACACCGCGGAGCTTATTGAGAATGAGGGTGGCCAGGGCCTCTCCCTCCACATCCTCAGCGATCACTAAAAGCTCCCTCTTGCCCACCTGGACCAGCCTCTCCAGGACCGGGACGATATCGGTGGCGGAGGAAATCTTCTTATCGTGGATGAGGATAAAAGGCTCTTCAAGGATTGCTTCCATAGTCTCAGGATTGGTGATGAAGTATGGGGAGATATAGCCGCGGTCAAACTGCATACCCTCTACGTACTCCACCTCAAACCCGAGCCCTTTACCCTCCTCCACAGTGATGACACCGTCCTTACCCACCTTATCCATCACCTCAGCGATGAGGTTGCCGATTTCCCGGTCGTTAGCGGAGATAGCGGCCACGTGGGCGATTTCCTCCTTGCTCTTCAGCTCCCTGGACATCTCCTTAATGATTTCCACCACCTTCTTGGTGGCCTTTTCAATACCTCGCTTCAGAAGCATGGGGTTAGCCCCAGCAGCGATATTCTTGAGGCCTTCGTTGACCATAATCTGGGCCAGGACAGTGGCAGTGGTGGTACCATCGCCGGCCACGTCGTTGGTCTTGGTAGCGGCCTCCTTGAGGAGTTGGGCCCCCATGTTCTGGAATGGATCCTTAAGCTCGATCTCCTTAGCCACGGTTACCCCGTCGTGGGTGACCGTGGGTGCGCCCCATTTCTTTTCCAGGGCTACGTTTCGGCCTTTGGGGCCCAGGGTAACCTTAACGGCGTTAGCCAGAGTATCAACTCCGATTTTAAGGTTGCGTCTTGCCTCTTCGGAAAACACCAGCTGCTTGGCGGCCATAATCCCACCTCCTTACCAGAGATTTTATTCTTCAATCACGGCCATAATATCGGACTCCCTCAGGATAAGGTATTTCTTATCGTTCAGCTTAACCTCAGTTCCGGCATATTTAGCGAAGATAACCCGGTCGCCCTCTTTTATATCAAGGGGTATTCTCTGGCCCTGGTCGTTGAGGCGTCCGGGCCCAACGGCAATAACCTTTCCCTCCTGGGGTTTCTCCTTAGCCGTTTCAGGGAGAATAATTCCGGAAGGAGTCCTTTCCTCCCTTTCAATAGGCTCCACCACGACCCTATCGCCGAGCGGTCTGAGCCTCATAGTGCCACCTCCTTTCCGAAGATTTAGCACTCTTGCCTTGAGAGTGCTAAATAATATATAGCATAAACTTGGGGAAAACGCAAATCCAGGCTCTCTCCATCAAGCAACTCCCAAGCCTCAAAAATCGGAGACAATCCGACAATCCTTCCAAAGGGCTTCTGGCTTTCGAGAACAGGCGTTAGCAGAAATCCGAGAACTGGAATTTGCT
>JANXAG010000005.1:0-80372 GCA_025062375.1 Anaerolineae bacterium
GACCCCCAATTTTCCCCACCCTCGGGGGCATAGGGTTCGCCACGGTTAAGGGTCCCACTCGTGGGCGGGATGCTAAGGGTGGTTGATCGCTCCCTTTTTGAGGTTTCTGGGGAATACCCCCGGGATGGGGGCTTCGCCAGAGGGTTCTTGCTCTTTGAGATACTTTCAATCCGGGTTATAAAAATGAAAGCTGAGCCCCAGGTCTTTCTACTACAGGATCAAGCCCTATGATTTTCTGAAGGCTGTAACGGTCCGGGGTTTTCTCCTGGGCCAGACGCCTGAGGTGGCGATATTTTATGAATTGCCAGCCCTTTAAAGACGACCACAAAGGCATGTTCTTGAGTTTGTACCACACCAGAGCAGCCCTGCCCCCAGGAATTACGACGTAAGAACGAGGAAAAGGCGGGGTAAAATGTCGCAGGAAAAGGCCAGTAAGGGCAGCGGTGCTTTCTACCAGAAAGCCAAAAGATGGGCTAACAATGACGCGAGGAAGTTCACCAAAAACCGCCTTCTCCTCCCATATGAGGTCAAAAGGGGTCCTGCTCCCTTCCCTCACTTCAAACCCCAGTTTTTCCCCCAGTTCCCGAAGGATGCTCATTACCTCTTCTTTGTCCTTTTCCCTTCTTTCAGGTTCGTCTTCCAGCCGAAGACGCCATCCATTTTTTTCCTCCTGGCCGTAAGAGTTAAGGCATTCTTTCAGGAAGTTTGCCTCAGGCACGAGAGGGCCAGGAAATCGCTCGTAGAAGTGTGTTTCAAGTTCGAGAAAAGTTAAGAAGCCCTTTTCCCAAAGAAGCCTGTAAACCTCTAATTCTGCCCGGTCGCTTAAAGGGTTGTGAAGAGGTGAGTAGCCGTGGAGGCCCAGAAGTGCTTCATCAGCCCAGGGTTTTACTTTGTTCATTTCTTTCAAGGAAGCTATTGTTTTTTCCAGAAGGTTCCGGAATTCCTCCCGTTTTAGGTCGCTCCAGTTCCACGCTTTGCGAGAGCTCATCCACCATTCCAAAGCCAGTCGAAGAGAGGGAAGGGAAAGCGGTTCACCACAGTATTCCAGGATTTCCAGTATGGCTTCTTCAAGGATTTCTTCAATTCTTTTGACAATGGCAGGAGTTTCCACTTTCCCGACGCGAGGATTGGAGAAGATAAGTTGCACCTCAAGTTTTTTGTCTTTCTCCCGGAAAGAGAAACTTTCAGGATGTAGACCTGCCCTGATTCCAGCCAGGATGAGGCACTCAGCCATGACGTAGAGGATATCCTGGCCCAGGATGAGGGCAAAACCCCCAGGTTTAAGGAGGCCTTTGAGTTTGATTAAACTTTGTTTCATGGTTTCTTCATACCAGTCCCAACCGAAAGCCCTTTTAAGGGCAAGGGGCCGAAGGGGTTGAGCTGCCGAGGAACCCATCAGCCAGCCAGCCCACAGGAAATTCAAGGCCCACCAGGTTCTATCCAGAGGCGGCGGCTCAATGAGGAGGAGAGAAGCAGAAGCAGGAGGCACCTCTTTTTCCAGCCTCTTTATCCCCCACGGAGATAGAAGCAGTGCAGGCTGTTTTTCTTTTCCGAAGAATTCTTCCGGTTCGGCCAGGGGGAGGGGGCGGAAGAAACGGCGGAGGCTTTCGGCAGCAGCCCGAAAAGCTTTCCAGGCGTTGATCTCCACAAAGTTTTGAGGAGGATGAAGCCGCGTGGGTTTTCTCTTGAGCTCAGGGGACGGATACAGGGAGAGAGATTGGTGCATAGCAACGAGAAGAGCCGTTTTCAAGGCCAGGGACTGGAAAGATTTTTCGGGGAAAAGGGTTTCTATTTTCACAAAGAGGGCATTCAGACAGTGTAGATTGCGCGGGGTATAAACCAGAGGCAAATCCTCAGCTTCGGGTGGGGAAATTTCTCCCGGAGGGAAAAGTCTGCCCAGGACGTACCAGTAATCGGGACCCTTCTCCTTGAGGTTTTCCAGAGGTTTCAGGTCCTTCGGAGCGAGAGGGAAAGTGCCCTGGGTGCCACATCTGGAGCACTTAAGAGCTTTAGCCACCGGAGCTTTTTTCTCCCAGAGGAAAAAATCGGCCTCTACGTTTTCACCACACCCCGGGCATTCTACTTGATAGAGGGATTGAAGGTAATATCGCAGGAGTTTTTCCCCACGTGGGGCATCCATAAGGCGAGTTAAAGCCGGGGAAAATTCCTCCCAGCGGCCGTGAAGGGCTTTGAGGGGGAGGATGGCTAAAGGGTTAAAATTTGAGGCGATAACTTTGTAACCTGAATTCAAAAGCTCAAGGGGCAAGAGGGGGCTCAGGCAAAACGGGATGAGAATTAGCGAGCCAGGAGAGGTTAATTCTCTGGCATAATAAGCAACTACCCCTTCTGGAACCATAGGCCAGAAGGGGTCACCGGCGATAAACTCTGCGGGCCTTCCCGGGAGGAAGCGATCGCCCAAGGTCATCTTCGGCCTTTGTAGTACTCCGGAACAGTCAGGGCAAAAACGGTGGAGATGGCCGGATCTAACATTCGGAAACGTATGCGTGGGTCTATTTCCTCCAGGTCTTTTGAAGTGGTAATTACGGTAGGGAGGCGAGCCACATAGCGGTGGTTGAACAGCTGGTAGAGCTTTTCTCGAGCCCATGGGGTAGCGCTTTCAGTCCCCAGATCGTCCAAAACCAGGAAAGGAGCATTGCGAACTTCTTCAAAGGCCTGGTCGTAGGAGACAGGGCTTGAAGGGCTGAAGGTAGCCCTGAGGTAATCCAGAAAATCGGGGACTACTACGAAGATGACCTGATGGCCCTGGCTGGCTATGTAGTTGGCGATGGCTGCAGCCAAATGGGTTTTGCCGCATCCGGGAGTTTTACCCATAATGACAAGCCAGCCTTCAGGTTTCCTGGCATATTCTTTTGCGATCCGGAGGGCTTCTTTGAGGTTGCGGCGTTCTTCAGGCCTCAGCGTCACCTCGTCAGTTCTCAGGTCAAAATTTTCAAAGGTCATGTGGCGATATAACCCCAAGGCAGAAAGGGAAGAAGAGCTCTGGGAAGTTGCCAGCCGGTAGTCAGGAGCCTTTATGGTGATAATTTCAGTAAAGTCCGGGTCGGCCAGGCGGGAGCGAAGGCGAGGGTCTATCTCTTCCAGCTCCAGGTCAGTGGTGACAACAGTGGGAAGGCGGGCTAAGTAGCGGTGGTTGAGGAGTTGGAAGAGTTTTTCCCGAGCCCAGGAGGTGGTAGAGTGAGCTCCGAGATCGTCCAGGATAAGGAGAGGGGCATTGCGGATTTCATCAAAGCGTTCATCGTAATCCACCAGGGAGCCCGGGGAAAAAGTCGTGCGCAAGTAATCCAGGAGATCAGGGACTGCAATAAATATAGCGGGTTCGCCCTTCTGGAGGCGGTAGTTGGCTATAGCCGCCGCCAGATGGGTCTTTCCAGAGCCATATCCTCCCTTTATTAGGAGCCATCCCTTGGGATTTTGGGCAAAACGCAGAGCTGCTTCGTAAGCGAGTCGGAGGTTCAGGCGCAGCTCCTCAGGAAGCCCAACTCCCTCTGGCTTGAAAGTTTCAAAGGTCATGTGCTGAAGGTAAGAGAGGCTTGTCCAGCGTCCCAGGTGGGCCATTCTCTTCTTTTCCATCTCTTTTATCTTGCACTGGCAAGGGATGAGTTTACCGAAGTCGGGGTGACCCACCGGGACGTCTTTCACGAAGAAGCCTTTACCTTTGCAGTAGGGACAAACTTCGGAAGTTTCAATATTTGATGAATCGGGAGTATTTGCTCCGGAGGAAGCTGTAGCGGTCCTCCTCAGGAGATCGTTTAGCTTTTGCATCGTCCTTCCCTTCCGCAGCCCACCTTTCCAGAATGCGTTTTATGTATCTCCAGTTCCGGATGTTCCTCTCCACTGCAATTTTGAAAGCCTCCTCAATCCACCCTTGAGGGTAGGTGGCTTCAGCTTCCAGAAGCTCTTCGGCTATCAGGGGGGAAACAAGGCCTATATTCTGTTCGTAAAGGGTAAATATAGCAGGCCTTACTTCTTTCAAAGTTACCTTCTTTCCCACAAGGCCCTCCAAAGGCAATTCACCCCGAGAGGCCTTCTCAGCTGCCTGACGCCCTCGCTCGCTGTTCAGAAAGTAGAATTCTTTCTCCTGACCGTCGGCGCTTGCTTTTACCAGAAGGAGGGTACCTCGAGCAACAGCCTTTTCCAGCCCCTTTCTCAGATTTTCCTCAGGCGAAGCTCCTCCCAGGTCCAGAGCTCTGAGGAGCACCGGATCCGATGCCATCTCCTCAAAGCTGACATAAGGGGCCCGATTTTCCCGGTGTTCTATGAGCCAGAATATGTAAAGGGTAACCTTCAGTTCTGGGAGATTGTCAATGAAAGGGAAGAGCTCGCTGAAGAACAAGTCCGGTATGCGAACTACCGGGAGTTTTCCCGAGGGAAAGCCACTAAATCCTCTGCTAAAGTTCCTCATACCCCTCACCAAGCTCAAAATCAAGTCCTTCTCGCAGAAGTTCCACCTCTACGAATTGAGCCACTTCTTTGCGGAAGTAAAGGGGCACGACGCCCGTTGGGCCGTTGCGGTGCTTGGCCACGATAATTTCGGCAATGTTCTGCTTTTCGGTCTCGGGATTGTACATTTCCTCCCGATACACAAACATCACCACGTCCGAGTCTTGCTCTATGCTTCCTGATTCTCTAAGGTCCGAGAGGATAGGCCTTTTATCTTGCCTCTGTTCTACAGCCCGGGAAAGCTGGGAAAGGGCTATCACGGGGATATTGAGTTCCCGGGCTAAAGATTTAAGAGAGCGAGAGATGTAAGAAATTTCCTGCACCCTGTTTTCGGAACGAGAATCTCCCTGCATTAGCTGAAGGTAATCCACAATGATGAGGTCAAGGCCATGCTCAGCGTGAAGGCGGCGGGCCTTAGCCCTCAGTTCCATCGCCGATATAGCTGGGGTGTCATCCAGGAATATGAGGGTTTCCGAGAGGATGCCAATGGCCTGGACCACCCTTGGCCATTCTTCATCCCTTATGAGACCAAGGCGCAATCTCTGGGAATCTACACCGGTCTCAGCAGCCAGAAGGCGCTGGACTACCTGCTCAGCGGACATTTCCAGGCTGAAGATGGCGACCCTCTGACCGTAGCGTTTGGCGGCGTTGTGGGCTATGGATAGGGCAAAGCTGGATTTGCCCATCCCAGGCCTTCCAGCAATTACGATGAAATCGGATTTCTGAAGGCCTCCCAGGAGCTTATCCAGCTGAGAGAAGCCCGTAGGCACACCCATGAATTCACCACGGTGTCGGTGGAGGTATTCTATGCGTTCAAAGTATTCCTCAAGGACTTGCTTTATGTGAAAGACATCGCGGCGGAGGCGGCGCTGGGAGACCCCGAAGATTATTTGCTCCGCTTTATCCACTACCTCTTCCACATTTCCTGAAGCGTCGTAAGCTAAGGAGGCAATTTCCCCAGCGGCTGAGATAAGCCTCCTCAGGGTGGCAGTTCTCTCCACAATTTGAGCATAATGTTCAAGATGAATGGGGGTGGGGACTGCATTTATGAGGGAGGTTATGTAAGCCTCACCCCCCACTTCCCCAAGGATTCCTTTTCTGTTTAGCTCTTCGCACAGAGTTATAAAATCTACAGGCTCTCGCCGCTCATACAAATCAAGGATAGCCTGATAGATGAGGCTGTGGGCTCTGTTGTAAAAATCATCAGGGCGAAGCCATGAAGCTACCTTTACCACCGCTTCGCCATCCAGGAGGAGGCTCCCAAGGACTGATTGTTCAGCTTCCAGATTGTGCGGAGGAAGTCTTTCCACCATGCTTAATCCATCTTCTCCAAACCTTCAAGGTCATCCAGGTCCAGTTTCTCCAGGAAATCCTTGAAGGGCTTGAGATCTTCATCCTTCACTTCTTCTTTCTCCCCGATGACTATCTCTTCTTCGGGGGTGATGGCTGCTTGGTCCATCACCTCATCGGCCACGTAGATGGGGACGTTGGCTCTTACGGCCAGGGCTATGGCGTCGCTCGGGCGTGAATCCACCTCAATTCTGTTGCCGTTGATTTCCAAGATTATCCGGGCATAGAAGGTATCGTTGCGCAAATCGTCCACAACAACGTAGGCAACTTTAGCCCCAAGACTGTGGATCACAGACTTCAGGAGGTCGTGGGTCAAAGGGCGCGCCACCTGCACTCCCTCCAGGTGAATGGCAATCGCATCGGCTTCAAAGGGGCCAATCCAGATAGGAAGGTAGCGGTTTGAACCCACCTCCTTAAGCACAACCACCCTGTGTTGAGATAACAGGCTTACCCTTATGCTATCTACCGTAACTTCAACCATTTTCCTCCTCCTGGATTGCGATTTTCTCAAACTAATTATACCACCTGGGATAGGCTTTGGCAATGGAAGTTTTGTCCTGCAGCCATTTATAGCCTATAATTATTGCCAACAAGGAGGGGAAAGCTTTGCTCAATCAAGCACTGGTAGCTCTTGTCAGAGGCGAAGACCGTTATCAGAACGTTGCCCTGGCGTTGGATCTCATAAAAGACCAGATAAACCTGGGGGGCAAGAAGCTTGTCCTTGTAAAGGTGAATTTTGTCTCTACCACCAATCAGCTGGCTGCGACCCACGTGGAAGCTACAAGGGCAGTGCTGGATTTCGTCCGGGCTCATTATTCGGGCCCTCTCGTGATTGCCGAGGGATCTGCTACCGCCCCTACCTTTGAGGGTTTCAAGAACTACGGCTACCTCCCCCTCGCTTCTGAATACGATGCCATGCTTATGGATTTAAATGCGGACGAGTGGGAGGAAGTGGAGATATTGGACTATCGCTTGCGTCCCATGAAAGTGCGGGTGGCCAGGACAGTTCTGGAAAGCGATTTCCGCATAAGTGTAGCTCCTCCAAAAACCCACGACACCGTAGTGGTGACTCTTTCCCTCAAGAATATAATCGTGGGTAGTTTGATTCAGGACCAGGGAGGAACTTCCGCTCTAGTAAATCTGGTTAAACGCTTCACTCCTTCATGGGTTTCCTCTTCCCCTCTGGCTCAGAGGCTCAAAACACAGGCTTCGGGGAACCTTTTCCGGAACGATAAAGCCGCCATTCACCAGGGATATGAAGCCATAAACCTCAACATGTACCGACTGGCAAAGGTGCTCTGGCCCCATCTTTCGGTTATAGACGGTTTTGAGGGAATGGAAGGAAATGGCCCAATCTCCGGCAGCCCTGTGCCCTGGCGGATCGCTCTGGCCGGGACAGACCCTCTGGCTGTGGATTCCCTGACTACTTACCTTATGGGTTTTGACCCGGATGAGGTGGGTTACCTTTACTACTGCAAAGTCAGAAACCTTGGGGTGGGCGATCTCGCCAGAATAAAGGTGGTGGGAAATGTTTCCCCCGAGGAAGTCCGCCGGCGCTTTCGTCCTCACCCATCCTATAGAGCACAGCTTTCCTGGAAGTTTTCGGAGGCAGAAAGCTACCTGTGAAGGCAAAAGTTCTTTTCATGGGCTCACCTGGCTTTGCCGTCCCGATATTGAAAGAATTGCTGGCTTCCCACCATGTGGTGGGAGTAATCACTCAGCCCGACAGGCCAGCGGGAAGAGGCCTTAAACTCAAGCCCCCGCCCGTTAAAGAGCTGGCCCTGGCCCACAATATCCCCATTCTTCAGCCTGAAAGCCTGAGGCGTGAAGGGGCTATCAACTGGATAAAGGAGAAAGACCCAGATGTAATTGTGGTGGCAGCCTTCGGGCAGATTCTTCCCCCGGCTGTGCTTCAGATTCCTCCCCATGGATGCCTCAACGTCCACGCATCCCTGCTCCCCCGCTACAGAGGGGCAGCGCCCATCCCGGCCGCCATCCTCAACGGCGACCAGGAAACCGGCATTACCATAATTCTGATGGACGAAGGCCTTGATACTGGCCCGGTGGTGGCCCGCAGGGCTATCCCCATCTCGCCCGAAGATACAGCCGGCACCCTCGCTGACAAACTTGCTGCCCTCGGGGCCGAACTTCTGCTGGAAATCCTGCCAGCGTGGGTCAACGGGCAAATAGAACCTCAGCCTCAGGAAGGCGAAGCTACTTATACAAAGCCCATCAGGAAAGAGGAAGGTCTTTTGGACTGGAGGCTTTCCGGGGAAGTCCTGGCCAGGAAAGTGAGAGCCTTCAACCCCTGGCCCGGCGCTTTCACCTTCTGGAAGGGCAAGCTCCTCAAAATCTGGAAAGCCCTCCCGGTTACCTCCACAGCAGAAAATGCGCCAGGAACGGTCTTCAGAGATAACGAGGGAATAAAAGTGGCCTGCGGCTCGGGAGCCCTGCTCCTGAAAGAAATTCAAATTGAGGGCAAAGGCAGGGTAGGGCCTGAAGAGTTTGCCAGAGGTTACAGGGATTTCATAGGTTCCACCCTCACATCAACCCCAGCAGAAAGCTCTCGGTAGGGAAAAGCGAGGCCCTCTCCATAAGTTGGCGGTCGGACATTATAAGGCGTGGGTGGCCTTTCCCGGCAACCTGACCCTCAGCCATTACTACCCATTCTTCTGCCACCGCCTGGGCAAATTCCAGGTCGTGGGTTACCAAAACTGTGGTGCGGCCTTTTTCTTTCATGGTTTTCAAGAGCACTGCGAGACGCTGGCGGAAAAATTCATCCTGACCAGCAGTGGGTTCATCCAGGATTATGATTTCTGGCTTTGAAGCCAGTACCGAAGCAAAGGCCACCCTTCTTTTCTCTCCCTCGCTCAGAGAAAGGGGAGGCTTATCCAGAAGCTTCCCCAGTCCAAAGAGCTCTTCTATTTCCTTGACCCAGTTTTCGTCCAGCTTTTTGAGGAAACGTGGCCCCACGAGAATTTCTTCCCGAACAGAAGGGGAGAAAAGTTGTTCTTCGGGGTTCTGAAAGGCAATTCCAACCCTTCTGGCCAGCTCTGAAACTTTTATCCTGCGCGTATCTACCCCCAATACTTCCACAGTCCCTGAGGAGGGCCTGAGGAGGCCATTGAAATGTTTTATCAGGGTAGTCTTGCCTGCTCCGTTGGCGCCAACGATGGCCACAATTTCCCCTTCCCCAATTTCAAGGTTTATCCCGTCCAAAATTTTGCGGCCGTTCAGGACCTGGTCTACATCCTGGCATTTTACCGCTGGGGAAGCCCGGTTGCCCTCGTCTGAGAAGCTTGAAGGCGTTAAACCTTCCGGTTTAACGTAGGGCAGGGCTTCTTCCACGGTGAGCAGGATCTCTGGAAGGCCAAGTTTTCGGGAAAGCTTTACCGGAGCCGGCAGGTTTAACCCCAATTCTTCCACGGGCTCCTTGAGCACCATGCGGGGTGACCCATCCAGCTGGATTTTTCCTTCCGCCACCACAATCATCCTGGAAACGTATGGGAGGACACAGCGCAATCTGTGTTCAGCCACTATCACGGTGATACCTAAGCGGTTTACTTCCCTCAGGGCTTCGGCCACTCTCCTTGCGCCTACGGGGTCCAAGTGGGCGAAGGGTTCATCCAAGGCCAGCACCGAAGGTTTCAGAGCCAGCATTGCTCCGATAGCTACCAGCTGCTTTTCCCCTCCAGAAAGAAGGCGCGGCGGTCGAGCCAGAAGGTGTTTTATCTTCAGGGTCTCCGCTACCCATTCCACCCTTTCAGCGATTTCCCCGCGAGGAAGGCCTAGGCTTTCCAGCCCAAAGACCATCTCCCCTTCCACTGTCCCGGTGAAAAGTTGAGCGTCCGGGTTCTGAAAAACAATACCAACCTGGGAAAAAAGCTCGTGGACAGGATGGGAGGAGGTGTCAAGCCCCCCAACTGTCACCAGGCCCGACATTTTCCCCCGGAAATAGTGGGGGATAAGGCCGTTGAGAGCTCTGAGGAGGGTGGATTTCCCCCCTCCGCTTGGTCCGCAGAGAAGGACAAATTCACCTGCTTCTATCCGCAGGTTTACCCCCTTTACAGCCTCCTTCCCTCTTTCGTAGGAAAACGAGAAATCTCTGAGCTCAATCACAGCTCCACGATCCTTGCACCCTCCGCGAGGATTTCTGGAGTGAGGTTGAAGAGTTCGTCAAAGAGGTGAACTTTAAAGCTGGCGGGGCCTGAAGCCCTTTGGGCTGCCAGCTCCGCCGCCAAGCCAAAGCAGGCCAGTCCCCCAGCCGCAGCCACGAGGTAATCCTTTTCCACAGCGGCAAAGGCTGCTATGGCCGTGGTGGCCATGCATCCGGAACCGGTGATGGTGGTTAAAAGGGGGTGGCCATTGTCCACCCCCAATACCCTTTCCCCGTCTGAAACAAAGTCCCTCTTTCCGGTGATGGCCACCACGGCCCTCCAGAGCTGAGCAGCCTGACGCGAGGCTCTGGCAGGGTCTTCAACGCCTCTAATGCTTTCCACGCCCCTCACTTCCGCCTCAAGCCCCATAAGGGCTCCGATCTCTCCCGAGTTACCCCTGACGATGCTCACTTTTAATTCCCTGATAATCCGCAGAGCTGACTCAGTTCGGAGTTGTGTAGCTCCCGCCCCGACTGGGTCCAGTACTATTGGGATGCCGATTTCCGATGCCTTTTTGCCAGCCTTCAGCATAGCTTCAATCCTGGAGATGGTCAGGGTGCCGATATTGAGCACCAGGGCTGAGGCTTTGGAAGTCATTTCCTCCACCTCTTCAGGGGCGTGGGCCATGACCGGGAGAGCCCCCAGGTGCAGGGTAACATTGGCAGTATCGTTCATCACCACATAATTGGTTATGTGGTGGATGAGGGGTTTATCCTGCCGAATGCGCACCAGAGCTTCGGCAATTTGTTCGTTCAGGCTTTTCATCTGATAACCTCTAACAAGGGTTGACCTCTGGTCTCACGCCCCAGGACCGCTGTGGCTAATCCGCCCAGAAGGAAAGCGAAAGCGTAGAGGCTCAGGGCTGCGGTAAGGGAGAAAGAAAGGAGATAACCTCCGAGGGTAGGAGCAATTGCTCCTGCTATCCTGGTCATGCCGCTTGCCCAGCCCATGCCTGTAGTCCGGACTTCTGTTGGGTAAAGTTCCGGGGTGTAGGCGTAGAGGCAGCCCCAGGCTCCTAGACAGAAGAAGCTCATGAGCACTGCGGCCCAGAGGATGGAGGAGAGCCCCGTTGCCACAGCAAAAAGATAGGTAAAGAGCCCGCTCATGACCATGTAAAAGGCCAGGGATGGTTTTCTACCCCATTTCTCCACAAGATAAGCTGCTGAAAAGTACCCGGGAAGCTGAGCCAGAGACATGAGAAAGACGTTGGCGTAAGTTTGGAGGAAAGTGAAGCCACGGGCGACGAAAATCCTGGGAAGCCAGATGAAAACCCCGTAGTAGCCCAGAGAAATGGTGAACCATACTATCCAGAGCATCAGTGTAATGGGGACAAGATGACTTTTCCAGAGGGCGGGGACAGTAACCTTTGTCTGGCGTCTCTCGGCCACGAGCCCAGGTATTTCCACCTGCACGCCGTTTTCCCTGGCCACCTGCTCCAGGACTTTGCGGGCTTCTTCTTCCCGTCCGCTTATAAGCAGATAGCGTGGAGATTCGGGGACGTAGCGGCGGATGAAGTAGATTATCACCCCTGGCACTGCCGAAACTGCCAGGAGGGCCCTCCAGCCCACCCTTGGGACGATGAGCCAGGCAAGCCCTGCCGCCAGGATGGCTCCCACAGCCCAGAAGCTTTCCAGGATCACAAGGTAGCGGCCTCGCCTGTCCTTGGGGAGGTATTCGGCGAAGATGGAATAGTCTACGGGCAAAGTTCCCCCTACTCCGAAGCCCGTAAGGGCCCTCAGGAGAGCAAGCACCGGGAAATTGGGGGCCAGAGCTGAGAGAAAACCGAAGACGGAATCCACCAGCACCGTAAGTTGAAAGCCAAGCCTCCTCCCGATGTAGTCGGAAATAGTTCCCCAGAACCAGGCTCCAGCCAACATCCCCAGGAATATAGCAGTCCCCAGGAAGCCAGCCTGGGCTGTTGAGAGCCCCCACTCCTTCATAAGGGCCGGGATCACGAAGGAAATGATCAGGACTTCCATAGCGTCAGCAGCCCACCCAGCCCCGCATATGAAAAGCAATTTGATCTGAAAGCGGCCGAAACCTATGCGTTCAATGGCTTCTTCAAGGGTTAGCTTCCTCATAGGCCTTTACCTTTACCAGTGGAATCCGGCTCTTTTCAAGCCCAGGAGTATCAACACTCCCAGGATTGAACCGACGATAGTGCTGGCCGAAAAGGCCAGTATAAAGGTTCCCAAAGCCATAGTTTTCTTAAGGAAGACGGGGCCGATAATCAGGGCGCTCAGAGTTGAAGCTATGAGTCCGGTTCCCACGATTTCGGCCAGGGCCGCTAGATAAATGTTCCGGCTGAGCCTGTAGGCCCATCCGGCTAAGAAAGCCCCTATCATGCCTCCAGGAAAAGCGAAGATTGTTCCCAAGTGGAGGGCGTTGCGTATTATGGCTGTGGCAGTGGCCACGGCCAGAGCATACCATGGCCCTAATATAACCCCGCCTATGACGTTGACCATGTGCTGGATCGGGTAGATTTTAGTTATGCCCACGGGGATGAAGAAAGGGGAAAGAGCCACCGCCAAAGCTGTAAGAACCACAGCATAGGCCACTTTCCTTGCCTGAGTCATGATTTCACCTCCCTGAAATTTAAGGCTAAATGGATAGCAAAGGCTACCACAAAGCTGGGAATTGAAGCCCCAAGCCAGGGGATAAGCCGCACTACGGCCTGGTAAGTGACTAGTCCCAGAATCCAGGCCACAAGCCCTTTCCAATTGAAGCCCCCGGCAAACCAGTAGCTTCCTCTGGGCTGATAAAGCTCTTCAGTCCTATACTTCCCCTTTTCTACGAAGAAATAGTGAGCTGCCAGCACCCCAAAAAGCGGGACAAAAACCGAACCTATGAGGAGCAGGAAGTTTTCGTATTGAGCTATGGGCACCGTAATCCCAAGGATGAAACAGATGAGCCCCGTTATGACCACCAGTACCCATTGAGGAACTCTGGGCAAGATATTCTGGCCCGAAACAGCAGCGCTGTAAATATCAGCAAAAGCATTGTCGGTTTCGTCTACCAGGATCAGAACCAAAGCCACCATCCCACCGGTCAAGCTGAGGATGGCCGGGATAAGCTCTCTTGTGCCCAGAGCCAGGATGAACAGAGCTCCCAGGGCGTAGAACCAGACGTTAGCCACGAAATAGCCCAGATAGGTTCCCCAGAAAGCACTTCCAGCCTTTCGGGCAAAGCGGTTGTAATCGGCCACAAGGGGCATCCAGGAGATGGGCATCGCTATCACGAGATCAAGCCCAATAAGAAAGGGGAGCTCTCCTGTTCCCGGCTTCCGCCAGAGGGCAGGAATATCGTAACGGCTGAGGAGATACCAAGTGAGGTAAATCGTTATCCCATAAACGAGCCAGATAGCGAATTTTTCAATCCACTCCCTCACCACCATAAGGGGGCCGCCTATGGCCATGAGGGTGCACCAGATGGAGAAAAAGGCGACCCAGGGGACGAAGGCGGAGAAACCTAAGAGCTTCTCGGTGATCTGGGAAGCCGCCTCAGCCATTATTATGACTTCAAAGGCTCCCCAGCCAATGAGCTGGAGGATGTTGAGGATAGTGGGCAAGTAAGAGCCCCTTATGCCCAGAACAGGCCTTAGCAGCACCATGGTGGGGATGGCCTCCCTGCTTCCGATATAGCCAGCCAAGGCCAGAAGAGCATTTCCTATAAGAGTGCCGAGGACAATGGCCAGCATGGCCTGACTCAAACCAAGGCCGGGGACCAGCAGAGAACCTGCCAGGAAAACCAGGAGCCCAACACCCAGGCTTGACCAGAGAGCAAAATAATCAATGAAACCCATTATCCTGTGAGGAGGGGGAACTGGCTCTATTCCCCATTCCGGTGGCCTCTGGATCTTAATGGGCGACATACCGCACCTCCTTTTATAGGCAAATCAAAAAGGACCGCCAGCCGTAGAAAGACCTGCGGTCCTTTTAAAACCGTCGCTTCCCTACGCTGGCATTACCCAGATCAGGTTCCAGGGTCGGCGGAGGTCCTTACGGATTGTCCGCCCTCTCAGCCCGGCTCCCCCGAGCTCCCCCAGCGACCTTCGCTATTCAATTGTTCATTCCCAATTATAACCACTCAGTTTTTTTTGTCAAACTCAAGCCACCTTACCCTGAAACAGAGCGGTTGACTTCCCTACACTCTAAGTGCGATATATACTTAGCCAGAGACTTTGTCGGAAGGAGGTGCAGATGAAAGTTCTGGTAACTGGAGCCACGGGCTTCATCGGAAGCCATCTGGTGGAAAAACTCCTGGCTGAAGGGTATGAAGTTAGAGGTATGACCACAAGCCCTACAAGGGCCCAAAAGCTCAAGGAGAAAGGGGTGGAGCCCTTTCTGGGCGACCTCAGAAACTACGATGCGGTCAGGGAAGCCACAAGAGGAGTGAGCCTGGTGTTCCACCTCGGGGCTATATTGAGCGATTGGGGACCATGGGAGCTTTTCTATCAGGTCAACGTCCTGGGGACCGCCAACGTCCTCAGAGCGGCGTTGGAGGAGAAAGTAGAAAGGGTGGTTTACACATCATCCATAGCCGCCACGGGCCTTGAAGATTACCCGGGCCTCAAGGATGAAGGTTTTCCCCTAACATCAAGCTCCCATCCATATTGCCGCTCCAAGGCTGAAGCTGAAAGGATAGCCCGTGATTTTATGGCCAGAGGGCTTCCTGTGGTTATCCTTCGACCGGTTTACGTCTATGGACCAGGCGAAAGGAATGTGGGAGTCTACACAGTGGCCAGACTATTGAAAGTGGGTTTTCGCCTCCTTCCGGGCGACGGCCAGAATTACCATCATCGGATTTATGTAAAAGACCTGGTGGAAGGGATAATGCTGGCCGCAACCCGGAAAGAAGCCCTTGGTCAAACTTATATCCTTGGTGGGCCCTTGAGGAGAGCTAAGGAATTCTGGGGGACACTGGCTCGCCTTATGGGCACTTCTATAATCTGGGTGCCCATTCAGGTAGGATGGGCTTTCGCTTTCCCCTTTGAGATAGCTTACAGGCTTTTCCCCCTGCAGGGCCCTCCCCTCATAAGTTTCTTCCGGATAAGGATTCTCACCAACAACAACGCCTGGGACTGCTCCAAAGTCCAGCGAGAACTCGGGTTTATCCCTCGCACTGATATAGAAGAAGGGCTCAGGGAAACCCTCAGATGGTGGAGGGAACATGGCTGGCTATAAAGAGCGTTTGGCTTTCCTCAGGAAAGCAGGGATCTCCAGGTTATCTTCGGGTAAAGGTCTTTCGGGCACCGGGAACTTTATAATTTTGGGTCTTTCCTGAGGGGCTGCGGCTCTGATTTCCCGGTGGAATCCAGTGGCAATGATGGTTACCTGAACCTCATCCCTCATCTCCGGCTCCAGAACAACTCCGAAGAAAATCTCGGCATCGGGATGGGCTTTGCTCTTAACCAGGGCAGCCGCTTCATAGACCTCATGGAGGGAAAGGTCAAGGCCTCCGGTAAAGTTCAGGAGAACACCTCTTGCTCCATCTATGCTCACATCCAGAAGCTGATTGCTTATGGCCGCCTGGACAGCTTTTACAGGCCCATTTTCCCCCGAAGCCTTTCCCATCGCCATAAGAGCGTTACCGCCGTCCTTCATAACCGCTCTAACGTCGGCAAAGTCCAGGTTTATAAGCCCTGGTTTAGTTATGAGTTCCGAAATCCCCTGAACTGCCTGGCGGAGAACTTCATCGGCGAGGGCAAAGGCTTCCCGGAAAGAGACCTTCTTATCGGCCACTTCCAGGAGGCGGTCGTTGGGGATTACTATAAGGGTATCCACGGCCTTTTCCAGCTCTTCTATCCCTTTCTGGGCTACGAGGGCTCTCTTTTTGCCTTCAAAGGAAAAGGGCTTGGTTACAACTCCTACTACTAAGGCTTCTGCCTCCTTGGCCAGTTTCCCGATAATGGGGGCTGCTCCGGTGCCTGTTCCGCCTCCCATCCCAGCCGTGATGAAAATCATGTCGGCTCCTTCTACTGCCTGGGAGAGTTCTTCTATGGATTCTTCAGCTGCCCTGCGACCTATTTCGGGGTCGCCTCCTGCTCCGAGGCCTTTGGTAAGTTTTTCTCCTATCTGAATCCGGTTGGGAGCCCTGGATAGCAGAAGAACTTGACTGTCGGTGTTGACGGCGATGAACTCAACACCTGCAATCCCCACATCTATCATCCGGTTTATAGCGTTGCAGCCGCCTCCACCGACCCCTATAACTTTTATTCGGGCGAAGTTTTCTCCGCTTTCTCCTATCCTTTCCATAGGCCTCCCCCTTTAGTAAGGTAAGAGAGTCTTTAGCCATTCAATGGCCCTTTCCTTCCAAGATTTACGGGTTCCCCTGATCTTAAGGATTCTCTGGCGAACTGGCCAGAGCAGAAGCCCAACAGCCGTAGCATAGGCAGGACTTCCCAGCATTTCCACAAGACCCTGGACCCCTGAAGGTTTACCCACTCGCACTGGCATCTCCAGGTATCGCTTCCCCAGTTCATCAATTCCCTTTATTTCAGCGGTGCCCCCGCATAGGACAAGCCCCGCCGGCAAAAGGCCAGCGTAACCTGTTTTCTGGGCTTCGCGATATAAAAAATCAAACATTTCCTCCACCCTGGCCTGGATTATTTCAGCCATGAAACGGCGAGATATAAGTTCCTTCTTGGGACTCCCGAAAACCATAGCTTCTATCCCTTCGTCTTCCCCAACCTCTTCTGCCAGAGCGCACCCGTATTTTTTCTTTATCTCTTCAGCCGAGGAAAAAGGCATCCGAAGGCCAAAGGCTATATCGCTGGTAATCATGTTCCCGCCGATTTCCAGAGAACTGGTGAAAAGCACGCTCCCATCCATATAGATAGCAATGTCAGTCGTGCCTCCCCCGATATCGGCTAAAATTACTCCCATCTCTTTTTCCGAGGGAGTAAGAACTGCCTCTCCCGAAGCCAGGGCTGCCAGGATGAATTTTTCCGGCTCTATACCCACTTCTTTAAGGCATTTTCTCAGGTTATTAACTGCATGCCCCGAAGCGGTCACAATGAGCACTTCGGCTTCAAGCCTTGAGCCCTCCATGCCTGTAGGGTCCTGGATTCCCGGCTGACCATCCACGGTAAAATGTCGTGGGATAACGTGGATTATCTCCTGGCTATACGGAATGGAAATAGCGCTGGCGGCCTCTATAACCCTGGCCACGTCCTCCGCCGTTATGCCCCCAGGACGCCGGTGTAAAGCTATCATCCCCCGGCTGCTCATGGAAAAGATGTGGGAGCCCGTCAGGCTCACGTAGGCCCGGGAAACTGTTAGCCCCGCCAGTTTCTCTGCTTGCTCCACTGATTCCATTACAGATTGAGCCAGCTGAGAAATATTAACCACACTCCCCTTCTTCATACCCCTGGAAGGGGCATTTCCAAATCCTATGATTTGGATAATGGCTTCCTCCTCTTTCTCTTCTACCTCCGCTATGAGGGTGCAAACTTTCGTCGTGCCCACGTCAATGGCTGCAGTTATTCTGGCCACTTCTTCCCCTCACTTCATCGCAGGTAAACGGGTGCATCAGGTGCTCTAACATCTATATAGACAGGCCTTATCCCCTCGGCTTCAAGGTGTTCCAAAGTATAGCGGAAGGCTTCAAGGCGCAGTGGCATGAGGGATAAGTCCAAGCCTAAATATACCGGATAGCCTGCCCTAGCCATGAGGATGAAACCTTCATTGGGGTGATAGTGCAATTCCCCTTCTCTTTCCACCCCAAGCTCTTTAAGCTTCAGGGCCACTTTAAGAACCACCCAGGAGAGCCTATCGCCCGGGCGCACAGGCCCTCCGGAGTCATCCACAAGGCGGAAGAGGCCCGTTGGCCCCACCCTGTTTTCCATAATAACCCCTTCCCGGTCCACCAGGAAAGATCTGCCCCCGCTTATAAGCTCCATCACTGGCTCCCGCTCCTCAACGGTCACCACCACTTTCGGGGGAAAGTGGACTGATACGTAGGCCCTTTTAACTTCCGTAATACCTTCAAGCTTTCTCTGACATTGGTCCGAATCCACAAAGAAAATGTGATAGTATTCAAGCCCACACAGGGCTTTAACCACATCGGAGGTTACAACTTTTCCACCTCTGATTATCACGGGGTAATCGTAGAATTCCCAGGCGAGGCCTGAATAGAAGAAAAAGGCCATAATGGAAAGTATAATTCCCACCGCCGCCCACCGATGGGGAGAAAAAGCTTTGAGCCTGGCAGGAGCAAGAGCTATCGGACGGATAACATTGCGGTAAAGGAAGTGTCGTCGTTGACGCCTCCTCACCGAGCGGGGAGCCCTCCTCATTCTTCCTCCGGCGTGTAGGAAGTTTCGCAACGGCTTTTGTCTTCAAATCTTTCCAGAGCCAGCTCAATGAGCCTGTCCAGAAGCTCAGGGTAAGGTATTCCGCTGGCCTCCCACATCTTGGGATACATGCTGGTAGCCGTAAAACCAGGAATTGTGTTTATTTCGTTCACGTAAACCTCACCGGTATCCCGATCCAGGAAGAAATCTACTCTGGCCATTCCAGCACAATCCACTGCAATAAAGGCTTTTATGGCCAGTTCCTGTATGTAACGGGCGAGGTCTTGGGGAATGGGGGCGGGGATGATAAGATCGCTTTCCCCCGGAATGTACTTGGCTTTGTAATCGTAAAATTCCCGATGAGGAACCACTTCTCCCGGTATGGAGGCGATGGGGTCGTCATTGCCCAGGACGCTACACTCAATTTCCCGGGCATTTATCGCCACCTCCACCAGCATCTTGCGGTCGTACCGAGCGGCAGTTTTGAGGGCTCTTTCCAGCTCTTCCCTGTTCTTGGCCTTGGAAACCCCTACACTGGAACCCAGATTGGCAGGTTTAACGAAGCAGGGGTAACCTATTTCCTCTTCCACCCGCTCCAGGATGGGGTAGGGATCCTTCTCCCAGTGCTTGCGCTTTATTACCAGATGCTTTACCACCGGCAGGCCGTGGGCCCTGAAAACGGCCTTCATGGTGGGCTTATCCATCCCCACTGCCGAGGCCAGAACCCCCGCTCCTACATACGGTATCCCGGCAAGCTCCAGAAGCCCCTGAACCGTGCCATCTTCACCGTAAGGGCCATGAAGGACAGGAAAAACCACATCCAGCTCCTGAAGTTTCAGGGTTTTAATGCTTGAGCTTTGTTCTGAAAGGTCTAACCTCATGATGGCCTTTTGAGTTGGGTCTCCCAAAAGAGCCACTGGGACGCTGCTTTCAAGAGCATTGGCCTTGAGGGCCTGAAGGGGGTCGCCAAAGGCGATCCATCTGCCTTCCTTGGTTATACCTATCGGGATAATTTCGTATTTGGTCTTGTCCAGGGCAGCGATGACCGATTGGGCTGAGGCGAGGGAAACTTCGTGCTCCCCGCTTCTTCCCCCAAAGATTACTCCTACCCTTAGCTTTCGGGTCATTTTCTGCCTCCTGCTTAGCTCCAGGGGAAGTTAAGCCCGATGAATTCTAACTCGGGCTCAAGCTTTATACCAGCTTCTTTGTAAACTCTTTCCACCGCCAGCTCCATAAGGCGCAGGACATCACAGGCTCTGGCCCGGCCAAGGTTTACGATGAAATTGGCATGGACCGGGGAAAAGCAAGCGTCTCCTATCCTGAAGCCTTTCAGGCCCACTTCTTCAATGAGTTTGGCGGCGTAGTGCCCTGGCGGGTTCTTAAAAACGGAGCCGGCGCTGGGTTCCGAAGGCTGCTTTGCCTTTCTCTCCCGATGGTATTGAAGCATCTTCTTTTCAAGATCGCTTGCCTCTGCCCTGCTCAGGCTCAACTGGGCCTCAAGGATAACGCTTCCCCTGAGAGGCCCCTTGAAGGCACTGTGCCGGTAACTGAAGTCCAGTTCCTCCGGCTGGAAAAAGGCCTTCTCACCCCCTTTCAGAAGCACTGTTACCCCTTTCAGTACTTCCGCCATGCATCCTCCGAAAGCCCCAGCATTCCCTGCGATCGCTCCTCCTATCGTTCCCGGAATCCCTTCAGCCCATTCCAGACCTCCCCAGCCTTTCCTGGCAGTCAAACGAGCAAGGCGGGCCAGAGGAGCTCCCCCTTCGGCCTTGAGGACGGCCTTCTCGCCTACTTCCTCCAGCTCAAAACTATCGCAGGCGTTGATTATCACAAGGCCCGGGAACCCTTCATCGGCCACGAGAACGTTGGTCCCCCCGCCCAGGATTACCCAGGGTATTTCCCTCTCCTCAGCCAAGCGCACCCCTTCTTCAAGCTCCCTCAGGCTTTCAGCTCTGAGGAGGAAGCTGGCTGGTCCTCCTATGCGGAAGGAAGTGTAACGGGCCAGCGGTTCGTTTTTTATAATTTTATCCAGAACCCTCATTTCTTCCCGCTCCCCGCAGCCACTCCAGAATCCTTTCTCCAACCTGGTAAACATCTCCAGCCCCAAGGGTTATAAGCACAGAGCCCGGTTTGAGGTGTTCTTGAAGGTAATAGACTGCCGCTTCCAGCGAACCGATGTATCGGGCGTCGGGATGGTCCATTAAAACCAGAATATCTCTGGAAGATATCCCCAGGTCGTCTTTTTCCCGGGCGGCGTAAATGTCGCAGAGGATAACGTGATCGGCCTGAGAGAAGCTGACAGCAAATTCTTCCAATAGCGCTTTGGTCCGGGAATAAGTGTGCGGCTGGAAGACTGCCCAGAGTTCTCTCCCGGGGAACCGTTCCCTGGCTGCAGCCAGAGTGACCTGAATCTCGGTTGGGTGATGGGCATAATCGTCCACCACGATGATGCCTTTCTCCTGGCCTTTAATTTCAAAACGTCTCTTCAAGCCCTGGAAGGAGCTTAAAGCTAACCCGGATAGTTCCGGGTCTACCCCCAGATAATGGCAGGCAGCGATGGCACCCAGAGCATTTTTAACGTTCTGCAGGCCAGGTATCGCCAGGCTGAAAGGCCCCCACTTTTTATCGCCTGTCTTAACCACATAGCTGCGACCACCGCTTTCGCTTAAGCTCAGGGGTTCCGCCTGCCACAGGTTGCTGGCTTTAAAGCCGTAGGTAATAGCAGGTTTCTTTGCTTTAACCAGGATCTCCATTACATTTTCCTCATCTCCGCACCCCAGAATGAACCCCCCGGCTTCCACCCGGTTGAGAAATTCCACATAAGCTTCCTTCATGGAATCAAAGCTGGGGTAGCAATCGGGATGATCCATCTCCACAGCCGTAATCAAAGCCAAGAAGGGCTTAAGCCCGAGGAAGGTATGGTCGTATTCATCGGCTTCAATGACGAAGTACTGGCCCTGGCCATGCCGGGCGTTAAGGTTAGAGCCGGCGAGGATGCCTCCTACTATGAAGGAGGGGGAGAGCCCGGCCTTTTCCAGGATTTGAGCGATCATGGCGGTAGTGGTGCTTTTGCCGTGGGTTCCAGCCACAGCCACCACCTTGTAGCCCTGAGTGAGCCAGCCCAAAAATTCCCGTCGTTTCAGCACCGGGATCCCCTGCTCCAATGCTTCCTGAACCTCGGGGTTATCCGCCGGCACGGCCGAAGAAATAAGGACCATGCCCGCTCCGTAAACATTTTCCCTTTTATGGCCTGCGAAAACCACAATCCCTTCCCTCGCCAGTTCTTCCATGAGGGGCGAGAAAGTTCTATCGGAGCCGGAAACCTCGTAGCCCCGCCCCTTTAAAACCCTGGCTATGGCCGAAAGGCCAGCTCCTCCAATTCCCACCAGATGTATCCTCATGTGAACGCCACGAAGATAAAGATGAGCAAAATGGCCATAATACCGTAAAGCACCAGGCCTTTGAAAAAGTTAGCTGGAAGATATTTAATCATTTGTTCCGCTGTGCTGCTTAATGGCCCGCTCCACATGCCCGGTGGGAGCGGGTAATTGGCCTGGTGCAAGTAATACCATATGGTGCCAGCTATGAGGTAACCGTTAAAAAGCCCTACCAGGAAACCCAAAATAGCTTCCTGACACCCAACTCTGGCTCTCTGAAATAAACCTCTGGCCTGCACCATACCCCTCATAGCAGTGGGCCCGTAATAGCCGAAGAAGGTAACCATCCCCAGGACGGATAAGTTCACTACCAGTTGAATGACAGGATCAGTAGCCGGTCGCCGGTATAACTGGGCTACAAATTGCGTCAGGATAAAGACCTTGGTTTCGGGTGGAGCTCCCGGGGGCGTTATAACCAGGTTGTTAATGATGAAGATGGCTACTATTATGCTGGCGGTAGCAACAAGTTCTCTCATCCAGCCCCGGGCCATCCCTATTATTCCGAACAAGAAAATCAGACTTATGAATATAACTTCAATTGCAATCATCTTGCCTGCGCCTTTTCTGGGAAGCTGCTAAGGCCATTGCCCTCAAAAGTTCAGTCAGTTTCTCCGCAGCTCTGGGCGAAGCGAGGGCCTGAGCTTTTTCCCTCATCATCCTGAGCCGCTCATCGTCCTTCAATATGCTTAGGATTGCGGGAAGAAAAGCTTTCCCCAGTTCGGAATCCGGGATCACTAAAGCGGCTCCCTTCTCCTCCAGGAACCTGGCGTTCTTTTCCTGATGAGCACCTGCGTAGGGGTAAGGGATCAGCACAGCTGGCTTGCCCAGAGCTGGAAATTCTCCAAGAGTGGCGGCTCCTGCCCTCGAAACCACCAGGTCAGCCACAGTAAGGGCTAAACCCATTTCCTGATGAAGGTATGGGAAAACTTTGTAGCGCTTCCTTTTGTGAGGTGGAAGGGAGCTTTCAACAGCCCTCATCTCTTCGTAATCCTGATAGCCCGAAATGTGAAGGACCTGACAAAAGTCCAGGAGAGCCTCAAGGGAATTAACCAGCGCCCTGTTTATGCTTCTGGCCCCTCTGCTCCCTCCGAAAACCAACACTGTTTTCAGCCCATTTTCCAGGCCGAAAAACCTCCTGCCTTCCTCTACGGTAGCCTCCAGCAATTCCTTCCGCACCGGATATCCCGTCACCACTGCTTTTTCCGGTGGGAAAAACCTCAGCACTTCCGGGAAAGTGACAGCTACCCTGGATGCCAGGAAGGAAAGAAACCGCACTGCTAGGCCAGGTTCCAGGTCCGGAAGGTATATAAGGGAAGGGATTCCCTGAAGCCTTCCGGCCAGAACTACTGGCACAGAAACATACCCTCCCGTAGCGAAAATTGCATGAGGTGAAAATTCTCTTAAGATTTTCCAGGCCTCCCAAATACCTCTCATAACTTTCATGAGGTTCAAGACCTGGCGCAGCGGGTTCATTCCCCGGAAAGGGGCTGATGAAACTTCCCGGAAGGGCAAGCCCCACCGGGAAACTATCTTTTGCTCGAGGCCCGATGCGGTCCCCACATACAGGATCTGGCTATCTTTTAGCCTTTCGGCCACAGCGAGGGCGGGATAGACGTGGCCTCCTGTCCCCCCTCCGGTAATTATAAACCGCATTCTTTCCTCCTATTTTCTCTCCCGCTGAGATGCTCATGAGAAGGCCAATTCCCGCCATGGAAGCAACCATGGAAGATCCCCCCAGGCTCACGAAAGGAAACCCCATACCGGTCATAGGCATGAGGCCGATAAGGCTTGCCATGTGGATAAAAGCCTGGAGGGCAAGCCCCCAGCAAAAACCTGAAGCTACGAGTTTGCCAAAGTGATCCTCCGTTCTGGAGGCTATGGAAAGGCCTCTGAAAATCACAAGGCTCAGCAGAGCTATCACCGCCAGACAACCCACAAATCCCAGCTCCTCCGCCACAAGACACATGACGCCGTCGGATGGAAGGGTTTCCCTTAAAATCGGGGCTATGGAAGCCTGCCCGAGCCCTTTTCCCCAAAGCCCACCTCTTATAAAAGCTCCAAGAGCGTAGAAGGGTTGCTCATTCATGTATTCAGGGGAAACGGGTTCACCTCTCAAGAAACGCTGTATCTGCTCCCAGAGGAGAATCCTCTTCTGAGCATAGTGGAAGATACCCATCTGGATTACTGTGATGGCGGCAGCCCCTCCCATAAGGAGACTACCGGCCCACTGGAAGAAACTGGCGCCCGCTATGAAGAACATGATTACTCCCGTAATGGCTATGAGCGCTGCCATTGATAAATCGGGCTGGAGGACAACAAGGCCCGTGACACTCCCCACGATCACAGCGAACGGGATAAGGCCTCTGGTAAGGGAGGAAAGGCTTTCGCGCCGGGAAGAAAGCCAGTGAGCAGCATATATAATGGTGCCAAGCCGGGCAAACTCGCTGGGCTGAAGGGAAAATCCCGCCTGGGTCTGAAAGAGCCAGCGCCCTGTCCCTCTCAGGTTTACGAGGATCAGGAGGGAAAGGACCGCCAGCATAATAGGGATTGAGAAACGTTTTAGCAGCCGGTAATCCATAAGGGATGTCACCACCATGGCTCCAAGGCCCGTCAGCAGTCCTAAAAGCTGCTGGATTAAGAAGCGTTCGGGATTCCCAGAGCCTCTAATGGCAAAAAGGTGAATACCAGCGCTGTGCATCATCATCAAACTGATGATGGCCAGCAACACCACCGCTGATAGCAGTATGTAATCCAAATGGAACCTATGCCTCATCCTCGCAACCTTCTAGAGCGTGGATACGAGCTCTTTAAAGCGTTCACCCCTGTGAGCGAAATCTCTGAAAGCGTCAAAGCTTGTCCCCCCAGGTGATAAGAGCACAATTTCCCCGGGCCTCGCCACTTTAGAGGCTTCTTCAACGGCCTCCTCAAGGGTTGTGCAAATGGAGATTTCAGGATTATCACTGCCGAGGCGAAGGCGAGCTTCCCGCACAGCTCGCTCAATTTTAGGGGCTGCTTCTCCGAAGATGACCAAATGCCGGACTTTCTTCACTGTAAGCTCTGCCATCTCATCCCAGGGCAGGTTTTTATCCTTCCCCCCAGCCAGGAGGATTATGGAGCCATCAAAGGAATTCAAGGCCGCCACCACCCTTTCAGGAGAGGTAGCGATAGAGTCGTTGTAATAGCGAACGCCCCGGACTTCTCGCACAAATTCCAGGCGATGTTCAACCCCTTTGAAGGTTGTGGCCACAGACCTTATGGCCTCAATATCAGCACCGCCTATGAATGCCAGAAGAGAAGCGGCCAGGACATTGGCCACGTTGTGCCTCCCCAGCATCCTGATTTCCCTGGCCTGACAGATTTCCAGCTCAGTTTCACCTATTTTGAGAAAAAGCCTTTCATCCCGCAGGAAAGCACCTTCTGGTAGCTCTCTGAGGCTGAAGAACCAGACCTTACCCCTGGCTTCAGAAGCCAGCTCCCGCGAAATGGCATTATCGTAGCCGAAAACGGCCACCCCCTCCTCTTTCTGATGCAGGAAAATGTTCTTTTTGGCTCCTATGTAATCTTCCATGGAGGGATGGCGGTCCAGGTGGTTGGGAGTTATATTGAGCACAGCCGCCACCGGCGGACTTATCGGCTTAAGGCCAAAATCGGACCCGAAGAGTTTGAGCTGAAAGCTTGATAGCTCCATTACAATCCGGTCCTGAGGCCGGATCTCCCCGAGGTGTTCTATAAGGGGTCTTCCAATGTTCCCACCGACCCAGGTGGGGATTCCGGCCTCTTTCAGCATTTCCCCCGTTACCGCGGTGGTGGTAGTCTTGCCACTGGAGCCAGTTATGCCAATTATGGTAGCAGGACAAAGCTCACAGAAAAGTCTTGCCTCCCCGCTTACAGGAATCCCTCGTCTCCTGGCTTCCTGGACGATAGGGATTTCCAGGGGCACTCCGGGGCTTACGAAAAGCACCTCGGTCTCTTCCAGGAGGTCCAGAGGATGGCCTCCCAGAACAAAGCGGATCGGAAGGTGAGCAAGGGATATCATTCTATCCTTAAGCTCTTCTTCCCCTTTCAAGTCGCTTACGGTTACTTCGGCACCTCTTTCTGCCAGGAAGCGAGCGAGGGCGGTCCCTTCCCTTGCCAGGCCTATTACAGTAGCCTTCAAGCCCTCAAATTCCATAAATTCCTCCCCTCAAATCAAAGCCAGAGCTATCCCCAGCATGGCCATTAAAACGGCTATGAGCCAGAAACGCTGGGTTATGTGAGTTTCGGACCATCCCAGAAGCTCAAAGTGGTGATGGAGGGGGGCCATTTTGAAAACTCTTCGGCCCTGGCCATACCGGGATTTTGTGTACTTGAAATAGGCCACCTGGATTATGTCTGAAAGGACTTCAGCCACGAAAATAAAACCTATTATCGGCAGAAGGAGCCACTGGCCAGTCATCAGAGCCACCACTGCCAGAGTTGCGCCTATAGACAAGGAACCGGTATCTCCCATGAAAAGTTCAGCGGGGTATGAGTTATACCACAGGAAGGCCAGCAGAGCTCCCACGACCGTGAAGCAAAACCTTGTCAGATATATTTGTCCCTGGAGATAGGCTATAACTCCGTAAGCGGCGAAGGCCACAGCCGCCACGCTTCCCGCCAGCCCGTCAAGCCCATCTGTAAGGTTAACGGCGTTGGATGTCCCCACTATGATGAACATGGCTATGGGTATATACCAGAGCCCGAGGTCTATCATCCTGGGCACTGTGGGGATGGCTACAACCCTGAGGCCGAGGCCATAGTAGATCATGAGGGCTGTGAAAAAGGCCAATATTACCTGGCCCAGAAACTTGACCCTGGCCCTCAATCCTTCCCCCTTCCTCCGACCCTTTATCCCTTCCCAATCATCAATGGCACCCAATATTCCGTAGCCCACCATAACGCCCAGGGGCACCAGGATTGAACGCCCCAGGAGGGTCATGCCTAGAAGGCTGAAAAGGTTAAGCATTATGGTGATAAGAAGGACGGGGACAATAATCATTATCCCCCCCATGGTGGGGGTGCCCATTTTGCTCATGTGGGAGCTGGGGCCGTCCACTTTTATCATTTTCCCCATCCCGTACTTCTTCAAAAGCTCAATCAGGGGCCTTCCCCAGATAAAGGCCAGAAGGAAAGAGACCGTTCCAAGAGCCAGAGCGTAGGACATTTCGTCAATCCCTCGCCATGATAGCTTTTACAATTTCTTCCATCCTCATACCCCTTGAACCCTTGACCAACACTACATCGCCGGGTTCCAGGAGCTCCAGGAGCAAAGCCACTGCCTCCTCTCTGGAATCAAAACTGTGAACCTTTTCGGGAGGCATGCCACAGGCCAGAGCTTCCTGAGCTATCATCCTGGCCCTGGGCCCAACGGTGATTAAAATTGAGGCCACTTCTACGGCTTTCCTCCCCACCTTTCGGTGGCCTTCTTCCTCGTAAGAGCCCAGTTCCAGCATATCCCCGAGAACTGCGATGCGCCTCCCGGCAAGTTCCCCAAGGACACTCAAAGCCGCAAGGGTGGAGGGTGGACTGGCATTATAGGTATCATCCAGGATGGTAGAATCCCGAATTCCCCTTACCGCCATAAGCCTCACCTGCGCTGATGTATCCTTAAGGCCCGCCATTATTTCCCCCCAGGAGAGCCCTTCCACAAGTCCCACAGCAGCTGCTGCCAGAGCAGTGTGAACACTGTGCCTTCCCAGCAGGGGAATGCGAGCGTGAAGGATTTCCTTTCCATAGCGGAAGCGGAAGCGAACCCCTGCCAGTCCCTCGCTCTGAATTTCATCGGCCCACAGATCAGCACGGGGGTCAAGGCCGTAGTAGAAAACCCTCGCTTTGGTCTTATCCTTCATAGCCCGGACTCTTTCATCATCGTAGTTGAGGACAGCAACTCCATCGGGGGGGAGAGCTTCCACCAGTTCGGCTTTGGCCTGAGCTATCCTTTCTATTGTGCCCAGTCTTTCAAGGTGCACCGGTTCCACACAGGTTACAACTCCTACGGCCGGAAGGGCTATATCCGCCAGCAACGCTATATCCCCCAGAGCGTGCATTCCCATCTCCAAGACCGCTCTTTCATGTTCAGGGCCCAGGTGGAGGAGGGTCAAAGGTAAGCCGATTTCGTTATTGTAATTGCCGTAGCTCTTAAGGGTTCGGAAACGCCTGGAAAGGACCGAAGCTATGAGCTCTTTGGTGGTGGTCTTGCCGATGCTCCCTGTCACTCCCACAACTCTGATGACATTCCGACGCCGCCAGAAGGCGGCCGCTTCCTGAAGGGCTCTGAGGGTTTCAGAAACCAAAAGGCAAACAGGAAATT
Organism: Anaerolineae bacterium; assembly: GCA_025062375.1. NCBI lineage: Bacteria > Bacillati > Chloroflexota > Anaerolineae > Anaerolineae bacterium. The sequence continues at coordinate 28,027 of JANXAG010000005.1, forward strand.
CCACTTTCCTTTCAAGCCACTGAACTGGCCTGGTTCTGAGGTCCAGAAGGCTGCAAGGGAATTCTGGTTCCCTTTCTACCAAAGCCGCAACCGCTCCCCGGTCAAAAGCTTCCTTGACGAAAAAGTGCCCATCGGTATTTTCTCCCTTGAGGGCGATGAAGAGGAAACCCTCTCGGGCCAAGCGGGAATCGATCACCACCCCAGAGAAACGGAAGGCGGGCACTGTTTCTTCCGGGGGCTTTTCTTTTGTCAAAGCTTCCACAAGCTCCCTTAGTCCAATCATTCCTGCTACCTATTTACAAGCTCTTCCGGCTCATCGGGCGGAACCCCCAGGATCCTCATAGTTCGGTAAGCAAGCCTGGTGAAGGCCGGGGCAGCCACCATTATGCCGGTCTCCTTAACCGATGGTTTGTCAATCCTGACCAGAATGGCTACTTTGGGGTTCCGGGCCGGGACAAACCCTCCGAAGGAGCCGATAGAAGGCTGAGTTTTATCGTAACCGTAAGGGGTGGGAATTTCCGCAGTCCCACTTTTACCTGCAGCGGAATAGCCCGGAACATCAGCGTAGTTTTTCCAGTACTTCACCACTCCCTCCATCATGCGAGCTAAGAGGGCCGCGCTTTCCGGTGATATAGCCCTTCGCACCACATACTTCTCCACCGGGATCCGGTAGAGCTTCCCGCCACAAACCATCCCTGAAACCACTCTGGGTCGCATGAGGAGGCCCTCGTTAGCGATAGCTGCGATGGCTGCTGCCATCTGAATGGGCGTAACAGACACCCCTTGTCCAAAGGAATTGGTCCCTAATTCTACATAGGTCCAGCCTGCCTCCCCGGGGAACTTAACTATCGGGTTGCTCTCCCCTGGCAGGTCTATCCCGGTCCGCGTGTCAAAACCAAAACGGCGGAGGTAATTATAGTAAACTTGAGGGCCAAGGGCAAGGTTTATTTTGACCGATATCACGTTTATGGATAGAGCCAGAGCCTTTGTAGCATCCACGTTTCCATAGCTGACTCCTCCGAAATTTTTGATGGTATGGCCGCCGACGTTTATGAACCCCTCATCATAGAAGGGTGAATTTGGGTTTATGAGGCCAGAGTCAAGGGCAGCGGCGTAGGTTACCAGCTTAAAGACTGAACCCGGTTCATACAGGGAGCTTATAGCCGGATTTACCAGAAAGCTCTCTGGCACTTCGGCCGGGGAATCGGGGTTGAAATCGGGGTAGCCAGCCATGGCCAGCACCTCTCCTGTAGCCACATCAAGAACGATTATTGATCCGCTTTGAGCCCCAGAGCTGAATATGGTCTCCCTCAGGATTTCCTCTGCTGCCTCCTGTATATCCCGATCAAGGGTAAGGATGAGACTGCATCCATCGCTTGTGGAGGCCAGGGGCAGATGGACATCCCCTGCCAGCAAGGCCGAGGATGGCTTCTCCTGGCCCGAGAGGTAAGCGTTGTAAGAGGCTTCTAAGCCGAGCTTCACATCCCCCTCGGGTAGGTAAGTGCCCAGAACATGAGAAGCCAGCTTCCCTTCGGGGTGAAAGCGGGCAGGGAAAGCTTCAAAGCCAAGCCAGCCCGGAAGCTTATCACCTTCACCGAAAGCCTCTATCAGAGCCAATTCCAGTTCCCTCTTGCGGGCCCTATCAAGCCCCTGGGCCAGAAGACAGTAGTAGTTTAGCGTGACAGAGCCGTCCTCTTTGATTTTATACTTATCCAGGCATTCCCTCAACTTCTCCTCGCTCTGGTTCAGGATGTAAGCCAGTTTCCTGGCAATCATATCCCTCTCAGCCCCTTCAGCCCTTATGCGGTCCACGTAGGCCGCGAGCCGATAATGCAAGGTGTTTAGGACCAGGGGGTAACCCTTGCGGTCAAAGATAAGCCCCCTGGTGATGGGCGAGGGCGGGTGTTCTTCCAGAGCATAAACGAGGTTTTCCACCTCCCTCTGGATTTGTGAGGCGGGATTTATCATCAATTGAGCCAATTTGGACAGGGAGAGGATCGCGATAAAAGCCATAACTAAACCGCTGATTTTTATCCGCTGTTCTGGTTTAAATCCGGGGAGCAGTGACCTCTTAGCCATTTTGCTTCCTAAGGCCCACGGACTAGCACTTCCCAATCCTTGGGACGGAAAAAGCCAGCAACGTCTGCCAGGAAGCACGCTTCAGTAACCTGCTCCAGGAGGGCGATGTTCTCCTTCTTAAGGAGAAAAACCTGTTTTTCCAGGGCCTGGACTTCGATCTGCAGAGCTTCCGTCTGAGCGCGAGCAGCAAAGCTCAACCAGGTCACCATCACCACCAGAGCTGAAATGAGCAGCAGAAAAAGGCCTGTCTTTTCAGCAATCCTGGCAATACCTGTAATTTGAACCCTGGCCTCCGATAGAGAGAAAGCCTCGTTCCTCATCTACGGCCTCCTTTCAGCTATCCGGAGTTTAGCACTGCGACTTCTGGGATTAGCTTTTACCTCTTCCGGAGAAGGCTTCACCGGTTTTGCGGTAATGACCTTCAGGGTTGCTCTGTGTCCGCAGACACACACAGGCATCTCAGGGGGGCATATGCAGTCCCTGGATTCCTGCCGGAAAAACTCTTTAACGATGCGATCCTCCAGGGAGTGGAAAGAAATCACCGCAAGCCGGCCTCCTGGTTTCAAGAGCTCTATAGTCTGAGGCAAAGCTTCCTTAAGGTTGTCCAACTCCTGGTTAACCGCTATCCGGATAGCCTGGAAAACCCGCGTGGCGGGATGAATTTTCCTCCCCGAACCCACCACCTGCTCCACCACTTTGGCCAGTTCCAGGGTTGAACGAATGGGCCTTGCCTGGACTATAGCCCTGGCAATACGACGAGCTCTGGGTTCTTCTCCGTATCTCCAGATTATATCTGCCAGCTCTTCTTCCGGAGTGCGGTTGACAATGTGGTAAGCCGAGAGCTTACTGCTCCGATCGTAGCGCATATCTAAGGGGCCGTTGAGGTAAAAGGAAAAGCCTCTTTGGGGATCTTCCACCTGAAAGAAGGCAAAGCCAAGGTCAAAGAGAATTCCATCCACCTGGAAGAAACCCTCCCTCCTGGCTGTGATGGCCAGATCCCTGTAGTTGGCTTTGACCAGAGCTACCCTCCCTCTGAAACGGGCCAGCTTTTCTGAAGCCTTTTCCAGAGCTTTATCGTCCGCATCAATCCCCAAAAGGCAACCATCGGGAGAAGAGGCTTCCAGAATGGCTTCAGCGTGGCCTCCTTCTCCCACAGTAGCATCTATATACAGGCCTCCCGGTTTTACAGCCAGCCCTTTTACCACCTCTTCCAGAAGCACTGGAATGTGTGACATCTAAATTCCCAGTTCCCTGAATTGCTCGGCGAAGGGGATTTCTTCCTTCCGGAAACGCTCTACCAGTTCGTTCCAGCGCTTTTCGCTCCAGATTTCAATTCTTTTTCCCTGCCCTATGATGACCACAACGTCATTGAGGCCAGCGAATTCCCTCAGATGGGATGGGATCAGAATTCGGCCGAGCTTATCCATCTGGCATTCTTCTCCTGAAAGCAAAAGGCGGCTGAAAGCCCTGGCTGTGGGATTCGTAAGGGGTAGCTCCTCAACCTTCTGGACTATCTCATTCCAGATGGAAAGGGGGAACAGAAAGAGGCACCCGTCCAGCCCTCGGGTCAAGAACATGCCATCCTGCAGGAAAGGACGAAACTTAGCCGGTATTATGATCCTGCCTTTTTCATCAATGGAATGCCTTGATTCTCCTGAGAACATTTGCCCTGGGAATCCACCACTATCATCCACTAATTACCACTATTTTACTACAACCCTCTAAAAAACGCCAGCCACTGGGGGTAGATTTTTGTCAAATTTTAAGGTAACAGACCACCTGGCCCTCTTGCGGACACCAGCTTTTACACGCTCTGAATTGCTAAATTGAGAATGAAGTTGTAAAATTAACCCGGGAGGTAAAAGCCATGGTCGACATAGTGGGATTGCTCTTCTTCGTTGTGTTGGGCATCACAGTGCACGAGTTTGCTCATGCCTGGGCCGCCGACAAGCTCGGCGATCCCACGGCTCGCTATCTGGGGAGGCTTACCCTTAACCCATTGGCTCATCTAGATCCACTGGGGACCTTAATGTTCTTGGTCTCCATCGTTTACGGTTTTGGTATCGGTTGGGGGAAGCCAGTCCCTGTGAACCCACGCAACATCCGAAAGTTACCTGTGGTCACAGGGATGGGTCTGATTGCCTTTGCAGGCCCCCTCTCCAACCTCCTCCTGGCCTCTATCCTGGCTCTAATCCTGCACCTGCCCGTGCCCTTCAATCTTTCCCCTTTCCTTATGGCGGGGGTTTTCGCTAACGTCGGCCTGGCTCTTTTTAACCTTCTGCCCCTGCCTCCTCTCGATGGGTTTGATGTCGTTATGGGGGTTGTCGGATCCTTCAGGGGACGCACTGCTTATAACCTCCTCCGCCGGCTTGCCCGCCTGGAAGTCCATGGCTCTATACTCCTTTTTGCCCTTCTGGCCATCGATTACCTCTTCCCCGTAAACATTTTGGGAAGCATCCTGGGCCCACCCTTCCGCTTCATCACCTCACTGCTCCTGAGGTGAGGTTATCCTCATGGTCAGGATCATCAGGCAGGCTTTATACCGGACCTGGCAGTTCTTCCAGGCTCTTTCAGCCTATTTAGGCGAAGAGGACCTGAAGGTCTTGAGGGAAAATCTGACCCTTGAGGAGCTGGCGGCCTTTACCCGCATGCCTCAGGCCGATCAGCGCCACAGCCTTGATGTTTATTACACCCTCGTGCGTAGGGGAAAAACCCACCCCGATCTTCTAAAAGCAGCCCTCCTTCACGATATCGGCAAGGGCGAAGGGGAAATTCGCCTCTGGCACAGAGTGACCATAGTGCTGGTCAGAGCTTTCTTCCCCAGAGCTCTCAAATGGCTTGCCGTCCCCGATGGGTGGCGTCGCCCCTTTTACATCCATTACTATCACCCTATCCTGGGAGCCAAGATAGCCCAGAAGCTCGGCTGCAGCCCCCTCACAGTGGAATTGATCCTGAGGCATCAACCAGCCCTTGAGCTTCCGCCCTGGGACCCATCCCCTGAAGTCCAAGAGCTCCTCAGGTCCCTTCAAGAGGTGGATGGAACAAAATGACGATAGCCCTTGTCCCCTTCGGCCAGGTGGAGCTAAAGGTTCTGGAACACCTGAAAGAGGCTTTGAAGAAAACTTTCGGGAAGGAGTGCGAAATTTTACCCTCAATTCCCACTCCAGCCGAGGCTTTCAATCCTTCCCGCCGCCAGTACTTTTCCGATTTCTTTCTGGAATACTTGAGCAAACTTGAGGTCAAGAAGGCGATAAAGGTGCTGGGGATTACAGAGGTTGACCTCTATACAAGAGGCCTCAATTTTGTCTTCGGGCAAGCTAGGCTTGGAGGCAGGGAAGCAGTTATATCCCTGGCAAGGCTGCGCCAGAGCTTTTACGGCTTACCGGAGGACGAACAGCTCCTGCTGGAGCGAGCCCTCAAGGAAGCTGTTCACGAATTAGGCCACACCTGGGGACTCACTCACTGCCCAGATCCCCTATGCGTGATGCATTTTTCCAATTCCCTTCGGGATACAGACGTAAAGAAGGCAGAGTTTTGCCCCCGCTGCCTTTTAATCCTTAAAGCTCGCCTTTGAGGAGAGGCCATATGGAAGCAGATCTTGTCCTTTACAACGGCGTTGTCTACGATATGGTAAGCCCTTCACCGGGAAAGGCTATTGCCATAAGGGCTGGGAAAGTGCTCAGGATAGGATCAAACCAGGAAATCCTTTCCCTGCTGGGCCCCGAAGGTTTAGCTATCGATCTCAAAGGCGCCACTGCCATTCCAGGCCTCGTGGATGGGCACTTTCACCTCCTTGGCTATGCCATGCGCCTCATCAGCCTGGACCTTTCAGGACTTGATTCCAAGGAGAAAGTGCTGGAAAAAGTAGCAGCCAAAGCCTTCTCAACGCCCCCGGGCCAATGGATAACCGGTGGAGGCTGGGATAGGAACCTCTGGCCTGACCCATCTTTTCCAACCTGCAAAGACCTGGATCGGGTTTCCCCTCATAATCCTGTGGCCCTTTACAGCAAGGACGGCCATACCATCTGGCTCAATTCCCTCGCCCTCAGGGAACTTGGGATAACTCCTTCAACGCCAGATCCCCCGGGCGGGGTAATTGAGCGAGATCCTCATGGTCAGCCCACTGGGATCCTCAAGGAAAAAGCTGTGAAGATGGTGCGACAGGCTATGGAAGCTCCCTCCTCCCCTCTCCTCCAGCAGGCAGTTGAGGAAGCTCTTGAGAGCCTGATCCGCAAAGGCCTGGTGGGACTCCACAATTGCGAAGATGAAAGAGCCTTGGCCCTGCTTCAGGAAATGAAGAATCAGGGCAAGCTCAAAATGCGCATCCTCCACCACATCCCGGCCGAAAACTTAGAAGCAGCTGTGAAGTTAGGGATAAAAAGCGGCTTCGGAGACGATTACCTCCGTATCGGAGGGGTCAAGATCTTCGCCGACGGCTCCCTCGGCTCTCGGACGGCCGCTATGCTTGAGCCCTATCTTGAAGAACCAGAAAATCTTGGCATCTTAATCCTGACCAGGGAAGAACTTGAGGCACTCGTTTTGAAAGCGGGAGAAGCCGGTCTTTCGGTGGCTATCCATGCCATAGGCGATAGAGCTAACCGGGTTGTTCTGGATGTGCTGGAGAAAGCCCCGCGCCTTCGCCACCGCATTGAACACGTCCAGCTCCTTGCCCCTGAAGATATGCCGCGCCTGGCAAAGCTGGGAATTGTTGCCTCCATGCAACCTATCCACGCCACTTCAGATATGGAGATGGCCGAGCGGTACTGGGGTAAGGAGCGGTGCCGCTGGGCCTATGCCTGGCGAAGCCTGCTTGAAGAGGGCACAATTCTGGCTTTCGGCTCCGATTGCCCCGTGGAACCTCCTGACCCATTACTGGGCATTCATGCAGCCGTAACCAGACGCCGTCTTGACGGCTCGCCAGGGCCTGAAGGATGGTTTCCGGAGCAGCGGTTAAAAGTTGAAGAAGCAGTGAGAGCCTATACCTGGGGCAATGCCTTCGCCGCCGGAGAGGAGAAAAAGCGCGGAACCCTCGCCCCTAACATGTTAGCCGACATCTCCATCCTCTCGGAAGATATATTCCGGATACCCCCTGAAAAAATCCCTGCGACCGAGGTGCTGGGGACCGTGATCGGAGGAGAGATCGCTTTCATCCACGCCTCCATATCGCCCTGAGTCTCAGGATAGAACCCTCCAGGCCCATGGGAACAAGGGAAAGGGTGCTGTTTCCGATGCTGAAGTCTCATTTCAAAAAGCGAATGCCCGGATGCAGGCGTCGGGGAGCTCACAATCACCTGCTCCTGGCCACGAGGGGGCCGAAGAGCGTAAGTCCAAAGGGCGGGAGCGTAGCTTGACAAAAGGGGTTACCTGTGCTAATATTCCCCCGAAATTTGGGCTAAATTCCTTTAAAACTGAAAAGATCCGGGCGCTCTTATCAAGAGGGGTGGAGGGACCGGCCCTGTGAAGCCCCGGCAACCAGAACCGGTAAAAGCCGGTTCCAGGTGCCAATTCCGGCAGTATGCCCTCCAGGCATTACTGGGAGATAAGAGTGGAATCCGGCAGGATTTCCCTCCCAGTGGAGGGAATTTTGTTCCTTTGGGCGCCCAAAAACAGGGTGCCTTTAATTTTTATCCATGGGTGGAGGGGAAATTGCGCACCATTGAATGGCACGAAGGCACTGTCAAACTGATAGACCAGAGGCAATTGCCTCACCGCCTGGTGGTGGAAGAATGCCAAGACCACCATCAGCTCGCCGTGGCGATAAAAGAAATGCACATCCGCGGAGCACCCGCCATAGGAGTGGCTGCCGCTTTCGGCCTGGCCTTGGTGGCCTTTCACTCCAACGCTTCTTCCTCCGAAGAACTTCTCCAGGAGCTGGAAGAAGCCGCCGTCGTCCTACGCAACACCCGCCCAACTGCAGTTAATCTGTTTTGGGCACTGGAAAGGGTGATGGCAAAAGCTCGCTCCCACCAGGGAGATGTGCCCTCCCTAAAAAACGCTGTGATCGCGGAAGCCCTGCTCATTGCCGAAGAGGACGTAGAAACTAACAAGAAAATGGGGGCATATGGAGCTACATTGATAAAAGACGGTTACAATATCCTCACTCACTGCAACACCGGAGCTCTGGCTACGGTGGATTACGGCACCGCCCTCGGAGTCATAAGAACTGCTTGGGAGCAAGGGAAACGCCTCCACGTCTGGGTAGACGAAACCCGCCCGCGCCTTCAAGGAGCTCGCCTCACAGCCTGGGAGCTCCAGCAACTTGGCATACCAGCCACCCTGATAGCCGACAATGTCGCTGGCCTGCTCATGAGACAGGGGAAGGTGGACATCGTCCTGGTGGGAGCAGACCGTATCGCCGCCAATGGCGATTTGGCTAACAAAATCGGAACCTACAACCTGGCAGTTTTGGCCCACTATCACGGGATCCCCTTCTACTCCGTGGCTCCCACCTCCACCATTGACCTTTCCATCCCTTCCGGAGAGCACATTCCCATTGAAGAAAGGGACTCAACGGAAGTCACCCACATAGAAAGCATCCCGGTAGCCCCGAAGGGCTTCCCGGTCTACAACCCAGCCTTCGATGTAACCCCTCATCGTTTCATCACGGGGATTGTAACAGAAAAGGGAATTGTCTATCCCCCCTTTGATTTAAACCTGCGCCGCATTATGGAGGAAAGCTGAATGGCTTTAAAAAAAGTGGGGAAAAGCACCTGGCTTCTTTCCGGTGGCTCCAACGTAGGCTTCGCAGTTGTGGAAGGGAAAGCCATTGTGGTAGATAGCGGCCTGGACAGAGACTCCGCCAGGCAGGTGGCAAGAGCGCTGGAAGGACTTGGAGCTAAAGCCTGTGCCCTCATCATAACCCACGCTCACGCTGACCATTTCGGAGGCGCAGCAGCTTTGAAGGAAAGGTTTGGAGTTAAAGTCTTTGCTCCTGAATTTGAAACAGCCGTAGTGGAAAACCCGATCCTTGAGCCCCTCTGGCTTTTCGGTGGGGCGTGGCCAGTAAAAGCTCTGCAGGGGAAATTCACCCTTGCCAGACCATGCCGGGTGGATGAACTTATAAACGAAAAAACTGTGAAACTGGAAGAACTTGAAATCAAAATCCAGCCCCTTCCTGGTCATTCCCCGGGGCAGATAGGCCTGATCTTTGAAGACACTTTTTTCTGCGCTGATTCCTTTTTTCCCCTGGAAACCCTGGCCAAACACGGCATCCCTTACTGTACCGATATGGATTCAGCCATCGCCACCCTTAAGAAATTTGAAGAAAGTTTCTGGTCCTGCGAATACTTCATCCCGGGCCACGGGGAGGCTCTTCAGAACCCGGCGCCTCTGGCCGAAGCCAACCGCAGGCGCCTTGAAGAAATAAGGGGAAAAGTGATGGACCTCCTCCGCTCCCCCAGCGACGAAACGGCTCTCATGCGAGGGGTAGCTCAAGCCCTGAACTTCGCTTACCGTGACCTTACCCATTACTACCTCTGCCGAACCACTATATACGCTGCTCTTACCTCTCTGGAGAAAGAAGGGGTGGTAGAGGCTTTTGTGGAAGGAAACAACCTTCTATGGCGAAGGGTTTAATGGGAGGCCTTTATGGATAGAAGAAAACTCTTATGGCAACTCACAACGGTAGGTAGCCTGCCCCATACCAGTGCCGGGGAAGCCTGGGCCATCATCCTGGAAAAAGTCCCTGTAGTCCCCAACTGGCCTCAACTGCCCCGCCGCAGCTTTTTGGAAAACATGTACGTCCAGTTCTCGGAAAAATTCCCGGGCTTGGTCCTGGACCTGGAAAACAGGCGAATTTATGTTGACAAAACCCGGGACCTGGAGCCTGAGCTGGAAGCCCTGTATATTGCCTACCTTGAGAACAAACTGGAACACGGCGCCATAAGTCCCGATTACGCTCAGGGCCTGGCCACTGCTCACCAGTACCTTTCGGGCCATCCGGTAGTAGCGGTAAAGGGTCAGGTTACAGGCCCTGTGAGCTGGGGGCTAAGCGTAGTGGATCAGGAGCGGCGTCCGATCCTTTACGACGAAGTCCTTGCAGAGGCGGTGGCCAAGCACCTGCGCTTGAAAGCTGCCTGGCAGGAGAAGGAGCTCAGGAAAATTTCCTCCAGCACCATAATCTTTGTGGATGAGCCTTACATGGCTGCCTTCGGTTCGGCCTTTGTCCCCCTGAGCCGCGAACAAGTTATATCCCTGGTGGAAGAAGTCCTTTCGGGGATAAAGGGCCTCAAAGGTGTTCACTGCTGCGCCAATACCGATTGGTCCATCCTTCTGGAGACCTCTATTGATATCCTCAACTTTGACGCCTACGGGTACGCAGAAAACCTGGCCCTCTATCCGGAAGAGGTAAAGCGGTTCCTGGAACGAGGGGGGATAATCGCCTGGGGGATTGTCCCCGCTGGCGAGGAAATAAACCGCGAAACTCCCGAGAGCCTGGTGGCCAAGCTGGAGCAAGCGATGTCCCTCTTGATAAAGAAAGGCATCCCCCAGGAGATGCTCATCAACGCCTCCATGATAACCCCTTCCTGCGGGACGGGCTCCTTGAGCCTTGAAACTGCCGGGAAAGTCATCGGGATGGCTGCGGAGGTGGCCAGGAGGCTTCAGGATAAATACCTTAAGGAGGTGCAAAAATGAGAAATATCCTGATAGAAGCCCTTAAATCAGTCCCAGTGGAAGAGCAACAGGTGGAACTCGTGGAACGCAAAGGAACAGGACATCCCGATTCCATCTGCGATGCCATAATGGAGGAAGTTTCAGTAGCATTGTGTAAAGCCTACACTGAAACCTTCGGGAAAATCCTTCACCACAACATAGATAAGGGCTTTCTGGTGGCCGGAATCACCGAGCCCAAGCTCGGCGGAGGCAGGGTAATAGAGCCAATGAAGCTCATCTTCGGTGATAGGGCCATCTACGAATTTCAGGGGAAGAAAGTCCCTGTGGGGGAAATAGCCATTGAGACGGCCAAAAATTGGATCCGCAGGAACCTGCGCTTTGTGGATCCTGAAAAGCATGTAGTTTACCAGAATGAAATAAAGCCCGGCTCTCCAGAACTGGTGGACATCTTTGCCCGGGAAGTGATTGGCGCCAACGATACCTCTGCTGCCGTTGGTTATGCTCCCCTGACCCAGACCGAACGCATTGTTTACGAAGTGGAGCGGTTCCTTAACTCCCCTGAATTCAAAGCCCGCTTCCCTGAATCCGGAGAGGACATAAAAGTTATGGGCTACCGTTACAACCGCCATCTCACCCTGACTATCGCCATGGCTTTCGTAGACCGCTTCGTGGAAAGCGAAGCCCAGTATTTTGCCCGCAAGGAAGAGATAAGGGAAGCTGTAAAGGCCTTTGTAGAAAGCAGAAACCTCAATTTTGACCACATCATCATTGACCTCAACACCCTTGATGTCCCGGGGCGAGGCGAAGCCGGAATGTATCTGACAGTCCTGGGCACCAGCGCAGAAGGAGGCGATTGCGGCCAGGTAGGGCGCGGAAACAAAGTGAACGGAGTCATCGCCCTGAACCGGCCCATGAGCACTGAAGCTGCTGCTGGTAAAAACCCCGTAAGCCATGTGGGCAAAATCTACAATCTCCTAACCCACCGCATTGCCGACCAGCTTTACCATCGAGTAGAGGGGATAAGAGAGGTGTATGTATGGCTTTGTTCACAGATAGGGCGGCCCATAGATCAGCCTCTTATCGCCTCAGCCCAGCTTATCCTCAAGCCTGGAGTAGAGCTTGAGGCCATAAGAGGAGAAGTTGTTGCTATAATAGAGGAGGAACTGGCTAACATCTATAACTTTACGGCTGCCCTTTCCCGGGGAGAGTATCCAGTCTGGTAAAAGAAGGGGTAAAGGATTGAAGGCAAGATGCTGATCCTGGGGATTGAAACTTCTTGCGACGAAACTTCGGCTGCGGTGGTGAGAGATGGCCGCTTCATCCTCTCCAACGTGGTGGCCTCCCAGATTGAAATCCACCGCCGCTACGGTGGAGTCTTCCCTGAAATAGCCTCCCGCCAGCACATCCTCTCCATAGTCCCGGTGATAGAAGAAGCCCTCAAGAAAGCTCAGGTTACATGGGAAGACCTCAACGGCGTAGCGGTCACTTACGGGCCAGGACTGGCAGGTTCTCTCCTTGTGGGAGTGAACGTGGCCAAGGCCATTGCGTGGGCCAGGGGCCTTCCCCTCATCGGAATAAACCACATTGAGGCTCACATTTATGCCAACTGGCTCACAGATGAACCGCCTTCTGAATTTCCACTGCTGTGCCTGGTAGTTTCGGGAGGCCACACCTCCCTTTTCATCATGAAAGACCATGGAGAATATCAAGAGCTGGGCCACACCCTGGACGATGCGGCTGGAGAAGCTTTTGATAAAATAGCCAGACTGCTGGGCCTTGGCTTTCCTGGAGGCCCAGCGATAGAGCGGGAAGCAAAGCGTGGGAACCCCGAGGCCTTCAAGTTCCCGAGAGCCTGGCTTAAAGGGACATACAATTTCAGCTTCAGCGGCCTCAAAACCGCCGTCCTGAGAGAAATCCAGCGCTACGGAGAAGACATATCTCTAAAGCCGGAGGTTAAAATTCCAGCTCACATACCTGTTGCAGACCTCGCAGCCTCTTTCCAGGAAGCAGTGGTGGAAGTTCTGGTGGAAAAAACACGCCAGGCGGCTATGAACTACAAAGTCAAAGAAGTCCTTCTGGCAGGAGGGGTGGCAGCCAACTCTCTTCTGCGGGAAAAGATGAAAGCCTTAGTCCCCGTCCCGGTCCGCTGGCCACCTCCGGAGCTCTGCACCGACAACGCCGCTATGGTGGCTGCGGCAGGTTACTTTAACCTTATAAAAGGGCTGAGAAGCAGTTGGGACCTTGATGTGATCCCAAACCTGAGGCTCGGAACGAGGAGGTAGCCAATGATAAAAGAGTACCTTTTTCCCCGCAGTGTAGAAGAAGCCCTGGAGCTTCTGGAGCGCTACGGCGGAGAAGCACGCATAATCGCCGGGGGGACAGACCTGGTCCTCCAGCTCAAAAGGGGCGAAGTAAGCGCTGGAGTTCTTGTGGATATAACCCGTATCCCCGAAATCAGAGGCATAAGGGAAGAAGACGGTTACATCTGGATTGGTGCAACAACCACTCACCAGGAAGTGGCGGAATCTCCCCTTATCCAGGCCAGGGCCAGCCTCTTAGCCAGGGCTTGCCGGAGCATTGGTTCCCTTCAGATCCGAAATGTGGGGACCATCGGAGGCAACCTCGTTAACGCTATGCCCGCAGCCGATTCCGTCATAGCCCTTTTGGCCTTGGACGCAGAGGTGGAAATAGCCTCTAAGGACGGCACCCGCTGGGTACCAATAACCGAATTCCACAGAAACGTAGGGGAATGCTGTATAAATCCGTGCATTGAGCTGGTCAAAGGGGTGCGATTTCGCCCGCTGGGAGAAAATGAAGGCTCGTCTTTCCAGAGGCTTGCCCGCCGTCGTGCTCTGATACTTCCAATCCTTAACGTCGGAGTGGTAGCGGGCTGGGACGAAGGCCGATTTTCCAGAGTTGCCATCGCCATAGGGCCTGTGGCCCCGGTTCCCTTCAGAGCCCGGAAAGCTGAAGAGTTCCTCAAAGGTTCTCCAATATCGCTGGAAAATATAGAAGAAGCCGCTCGCCTGGCCCAGGAAGAGGCTCAACCCCGTTCCAGCCTCCTGCGAGGCTCAGCTGAATACCGCAAAGACATGGTTAAAGTTCTTGTGCGCCGCGCCCTCGTGGAAGCCGTCCACCTTTAGGAAACACTACCCCTGTAACTTTTTCACCCTTTCAACCACTCCTCTTTCCTCGCACCGCATCCTGGCCCATTATAAGCAGGGAGACAACGCCTAAAACAGCAGCCACATGAAGGTACATCCCATGGACGTAAAGATTGTCAAAGAAATTGTGGACCGTCAGGTGGATGAAACTGCCGATGGCGCCAACCATAAGAGCCCTCTTCCACCCGGCAATCCACCTGAGGGCTCGCAGGGTTTGAACAAAGACCCATCCCCAAAAGAATAGGTAAGCCAGTAACCCGATAAATCCGGTCTCAGCGGCGATGTTCAAGTAGTAATTATGAGCATGGCCTAAGGGTTCAGGCCAGCGTGGTAAAGCATAGGCGTGATAAACTGGCTCGTAGTTTCCTATTCCCACCCCAAACCAGAAATGGTCCCCCCACATCCTAAGGGCAGCATCCCAGTGGGCAAGCCTTTCTATGATGGCATAGTTTTCATCGGTTATCTCGGCAGTCCTCAAATCCTCCAGGCCGGGTGAAATGGACAAATCCCGGAACCTCGCCAAAAACGGCTCCAGTGGAGGCCTTATAAGCAAAGCCAGAATCAGGAACAATAGACCCAAACCGATGGAGACCCTCTTATCCATAAGCGCCGCTAAAACCGCCAGAGCCGCCATTGCCCCCAGCCATGCCCCCCTTGACCAGCTCATAATCAGAGCCATTCCTGTCACCCCCGCCACAGCAAGACAGGCCGATCCCAGACTCAAGCGCAGCCGCCAGGAAATTCCCCTATCAAGAATCAGACCCAGGCCTGCCGCCAGAGCCAGAGGCATAACAAGACCCATGTATCCACCGAAGGGGTTAGGCTGCATGAAATGCCCATAAGCCCGAACGAATTTCCCCATTACCACAAAGTGCTCGGGACCAGAGCGGGTCAAAAACTGATAAACCCCGAAGGAGCCTTCCACAAAACCTGCCAGAAGAAGCCCTCCGACGATCCAGGGAATACCTTTCTCTTCAATGGCTGTGGAAATAATGAGGTAGACCATAAGGACTTCACCCCATTTGAGGAGCTCTTTCAGAGAGTATTCGAGAGAAGTGGCTTGGAGAACGGAAACGGCCATTACCCCGTAGAGGATAAGGGCTGGTAGAAAGAAGGGGCCAAAGCCACGCCAGTTTTCCCTCAATACCGATTTTCTCGCCAGCCATACCCCTGCTGCCAGCGCTACCGTTAATTCAGTTAGCCCAACCCGGGCCGGGCCTATGGAAATTTCCCGGATAGAGCCCAGGGGTATGCTCAGAGCTAAAAGAGGGAAAACTGCCACCGGATGTAAAAGCACGATTATGCTTACCGTTGTCGCTCCCAGCAGAGCTGCGGACCACTTTACAGGCAAAAACAAAATAACCAGCCCTGTCGCCAGGGCCAGAAACGTTTCTCTAAGCCTCACGAAAGCTTCCTCTTACAATTGCATCAGTCATTCTGGCGACCCGAACCATCGCTTTTACATCGTGCACCCTCACTATATCTGCTCCGGCAGCTATACCGAGGGCTACCGTAGCTGCGGTCCCCTCCAACCTTTCGCTCGGAGGAAGATTGAGGACATATCCTATCACCGATTTTCTGGAAGTCCCCAGAAGGATGGGCCTCCCCAAAACTTTGAGCTCCCCAAGACGCTGGAGGATTTCCAGATTCTGCTCCACCGTCTTTCCGAAGCCTATACCCGGGTCCACTATAATCTTGTCAAAATCCACACCAGCTTCAAGGGCAAGGTTTATGCTGTACTCAAGTTCCTGGATGATATCTGCCATAAGATCGCGGTACTCTATCCCTACATAACGGCCCCCGAGACGTTCCTCTTGAACAGCATTTTTCGGCTGAGAGCGGTTGTGCATTATCACAACCGGGACCCTGTATTTAGCCACAACCCTGGCCATATCGGGGTCCATCCTCAACCCCCACACATCATTAACCATGCTGGCCCCAGCTTCAAGGGCTTCCTGTGCTACTCTGGCTTTGTAAGTATCAATAGAAATGGGCACATCTACCTCCCTGACCAGCCGCTTGAGAACCGGCATGACCCGATTTAACTCTTCTTCCTCTGA
Organism: Anaerolineae bacterium; assembly: GCA_025062375.1. Lineage (NCBI taxonomy): Bacteria > Bacillati > Chloroflexota > Anaerolineae > Anaerolineae bacterium. The sequence goes on from JANXAG010000005.1 coordinate 43,943, forward strand.
AATGGGCTGAGAACCGGGTCGGGTTGACTCCCCTCCTATGTCTAAGATATCGGCTCCCTCCTCTACAAAACGGAGAGCCTGCTCTACGGCCTTTTCCACGTCTCCGGCAAGGCCATCTCCGGAGAAAGAATCGGGCGTAACGTTAATTATTCCCATAACGTAGGTGCGCTCGCCCCATACAAAACTTTTACCCCCGATCTCCATCGGCTTTAAGCTTCCCCCGTGGTAATTCTTCAGGGCTCCTTCTATTTCTTCAGCGATGGCTCTTATGGTATCATCGGGGAACTGGCGTAGGAAGGAAACCAGAGCCTCCAGCTGAGCCACCGTTCCCATCAGAATGACATCGGTGGGGGCAGCAGCTCCGAAATACACCGCCGCCGATATAGCCCCTTCCCCTCCGAGCCTGAGCATTTCCTGCTTGAGGATGTGAGCAATATCGTAATTGACGTTTTCCAGCTTCACAGCCCTGAAGAAACCTTTGGGAAGCATAAGCTGAAGGCCTTCCTGGTCCACTCCTATTTTTTCCAGCTCTTTTCTGAGGCCATCGGGGGTAAAATACTGCAGAATCCGGGCATTAAATTTTCGCATCTTTCACCTCCTTGCGGAGTGTGGCCTAATTATACCAAAAATCTCAGGGCACCTTCAAGTGTTTTTTAAATTAAAAACCTCAGCAAGGGGGAAGAGATGAAATTTGCGGTAGTAGCCAGAGACAAGCAACCTGTTAGAGATGCGCTGGCTGAGAAAATTGTGGCCATTTTGCAATCAAAGGGGCATATACTTTCCCATGAGGACGACCCAGAGGTCGGATTAATCCTTAATCTGACGGATGCTAATGAGCCCCGGCCCTATCGTCGTAAATCAAAAGGGGTGTTCGTGGCAAGCCTGGCCACGGTGGAAGAACTTCCGGAGAATGCCCACCGGGCCGCTTACACCGTGCTGGTCCGGAGCCTTTCCAACCTCGTGCTTTACGCTCACGTCAGGGGCGAAAACACCGATATCTACTTTACAACCCTGGAAGCCGGGTTCTACAAAGTCCCTTGGGACCCCGAAGAGGTTTACAGCCACTTAATGCCTCTGGCCTGCTCCGTCCTGGTGATAGAGAACGAAATTATCCCTGACTTGCCTCCCGCTTACTGGAACGGCACCCCTGTGACGGAAAAGCTCATTCATTACGGGCGAGAGATGGACAGAATGGGCATCCTGCCAGCCCCCTTCCCGATCCACGAACTCCTATCAGAGCGGGATCTGCGGCACGTCTACCTCCTCTACGGCATAACGGGCTTAAGCTATGGCAACTTGAGCGCTCGCGAGGACATCCCGGAACTTGGAGGAACTACTTTCTGGATGACAGCCAGGGGGGTTAACAAGGCAAAGCTCTCCAGAATCGGGAAAGATATTGTCCTGATAAAAGGCTTTAACCCCGAAAAGAACACCATATTAGTAAGCGTTCCACCAGATCATGACCCCACGGTTCGGGCCTCGGTTGATGCCATTGAGCATTACCTCATCTATTCAACTTTTCCTGAAGTGAGAGCCATTGTCCACGCTCATGCCTGGATGGAGGGAGTGGTCCCCACCCGTCAGAACTACCCCTGCGGGACAAGGGAACTGGCCCAGGAAGTGGTTAACGTCCTCAAACAAGCTCAAGACCCCTCCAGAGCCATAGTGGGGCTAAAGAACCACGGTCTGACCATAACCGGACGAAGCCTGGACGAAATCTTTGAACGCATAAGAGGTAAACTCATAACCCAAGTTCCCATGATGCCCTGACAGAACCTCTCAAACGCAGGCAAGCTATTCTCATGCGCCTGAAGCTACTTTTGCTTGAAACTCCAAATCAGTGTTTTAAGTTGTTGCTTTCTGCCCCTTTGATGTATAATATCGAGTGATAAGAAAAAGGGGCATTACCGTTATGGTGGTCCATAACAATACTGCGGCAAGGCCTATTAGCTGAGCATAAAGCTGATGGGGAAAGTCCGGGATAAAGCCTTGCAAAACCAGAAGCCCACTCACCCCCTGGCCAGAAACCCCCAAGTAGTTTCCTGGAATACCGTTCCAGCCTTCGCCATACCTGCCATCGGCCAGGAAAGCGGGAAGCAGAATTCCTACAATTCCTCCCAAACCGCTTGTGGCCATCACCCCCGAGGGGTCCCCAAACCTGAAAACTTCCTCCCAGAGGTAGACCACAAATGGAATGAGGAATCCTACCATGAGACCCGCGAGCCATCCAGCCCAGAAAGGGATAAAGAAGGAACAGGTCCCTCCGGCTATGAGACCCGCCACCCCTCCCCTAACGGCCATGAGAAAGTCCCCGGAACCGGTGACAAGGAAAGAATAAATGGAGGCTCCCAGGATTCCTCCCATCGTTGCCAGCAGAACGTTCACCATTCCCACGTTTACACAAATGGTAGGGTAAACAGAATACACAGGGTGACCGGCGAGAAAAGCTCCAGCCCCTATGACAGCCAGAACGAGGCCAGTGCCTGCCAGAAGAGGAAGATGAACGGGAGGCATGACAGGAACTGGAGCGGGCTTCTGGCGGAAGCCCAGGATAGCTGCTCCCAGGAAAGAGACAAAGGCCCCCATAAGGTGCGGGGAAGAGGCCCCCAGCACATCAATGAAACCATGGCCAAGCCCTACATTTTTCCCCAGGTGATAAAGCCACCCACCACCCCAAACCCAGTTCCCTACGACAGGGTGAAGGAAAAAGGCAATAATCAGTCCTATGAACAAAAGTATAAAGCGGTTAACCCTGCCCCAAAGGTTAGCCAGGGGGAGAAATACAGCCAGAGAAACGAGGGAGAGCCCATGGAGGAAGAGGGCGAAAGCTTCAGGAGAAAGCTCCTCACCCCTGAGAAAGAAACCGTAAAGGCCTATTGCTCCCCAGCCTGGCCCCCACCGCACATCCAAGGGAGACCATTCCCAGATAAGGCCATCGAGTCCCTTTATGTCCCTGTGGACGAGGCCTATGCCCCCGAATTCCAGGGCAAAGCCGCTTACAAAATAGCCAAGGGTCCCAAGGGCCAGGGAAAGGAAAAAGATGTAAACAATATCTTTAGCCTCTTGTGGTTTCCTCCCCCCTATGGCCACGAGGGCGAAACCCAGCGGGAGAAGCAGGCTCAAAAGGCTCAACATAGTGCAACCTCCTTTTGGAAATTTTGCCTGAGGAGAGAACCATGAAGTTTATAGCCGATAGCATGTTAGGCTCCCTTGCCAAATGGCTCCGCATCCTGGGCTACGATACCCTCTATTTCCCCCACCTGGACGACGATGAGCTGGCTTACCGGGCTATGGCGGAAGAGAGAGTGCTTCTCACCCGGGACCAGGAACTCGCCCGCAGGAGGGGGGTAAGGGCTCTCCTTATAAAAAGCTCCTCCCTGGAGGAACAGCTCCTTCAGGTGTTCAAAGAACTCGGACTTGAAACAAGAAATAGCTTCTCTCGCTGCCCAATATGCAATGAGCCCCTCAATCCAGTTAACAAAGAGAGCGTCCGTGAAAAGGTCCCTCTCTATGTATTTCAAACCCACGAACACTTCAGCGCATGCCCAACCTGCCACCGGATTTACTGGAGAGGCAGCCACTGGCAAAGGATGAAAGAATGTCTGGACAAACTCACACGAAGTTAAACTATATGGAGGAACCTCCATGTTTACCATCCTTCTATGCCTTGCGGTAGGATTCGGCGCTGGTGTCCTCAGCGGTCTCATAGGGATAGGAGGTGGAGTTATAACAATACCTGCCCTCGTTTACATGTTCAAAATGCCTCAACATTACGCTCAGGGTACTACCCTGGCCATGTTTGTCCTTCCCGCAGGAATTCTGGCAGCCTACACTTACTATCAGCAGGGCTTTGTGAATTTAAAATTCGCTTTCCTCCTGGCCCTGGGCTTCTTAGCTGGCGGTCCGCTTGGAGCCAGACTGGCCGTGCACCTCCCGGAAGAGGTTCTGAAGAGAGTCTTCGGATTTGCCTTGCTGCTCATAGCTTTGAAGATGATCTGGGGAAAGTAAAGTAAAGCGTTAGGGAAAAGCCGAGCACAAAAGCCAGAACCAGCTGACCCAGCTCCAAAGGCCCCAGTATCCTGGTGACATCCCCTCGGAAAAAACGAAGGGAGAAATCAAAGGGCAAATACCCGAAAGCATAAATCAGAAAAACGCTCCCGGTTTTACACGCCTTCAGGTAAATGGCCAGCAAAAAGGCGAAAATCAGGGCACTCCAGAAGGCCCCCGCAAGCTGAACCGGGAAGCGATAAGCTTTTACACCGTAAACATCGGGCAGGAAAAGGGCAGGAAAGCCTTTCCACTCTTTTCCATAGGCAAATCCAGCCGCATAGCATGCCCACCACCCAAAAGCCTGAGCCGGGGCAAGGGACAAAGAAGCAATGTCCAAAAGCTCTGCTAAATTCAACCTTTGAAGACGAGCAAAAAGGGCCAGGGCCAGAAGTCCTCCGGCCAGAGCAAAGGGAAAGGCAAGTCCCCCTCTCCAGAACTGCCAGGCCTCCCCAGGACTTTCCGAAAAATACTCCCAATTGATAACCACAAATCCCGCCCTTCCCAGCATAACTCCTCCAAACATGCTCCATATAAAGGCATCTAAAGCCTTTTCAATACCCCAGCGCCTTTTTCCAGACCAAATGAAAAAAGCTAAACTCACCAGAAACCCCAGTGCCATAAGCAGGGAGTAAGGCATAACAGGCCACTTCCATATCCAGAAAAGGGGCTTCACCAGTTACCTCCTTTCCAGACGGATAAAATCCACAGCTGCGGCCAGAGTGCGGGTGTCAGGATTGTATCCGAGCTTGATGTAAGCATCCTCTCCTTCTCTTTCCAGCCCAGAACCAGAAGGGCTTCCCTTGACCCCCACCAAGGCGTAGCCAGGACCTTTTGATGGCCCTCTGAGCCCGAAGGATTGAAGGACATCCAGGGCATTTGCAGGCCAAAGACCCTCACAAACCGCCCCCACCACAATGCTTCCTTGAGCTATTCTTTCCGCAAAGGAGAGAAAGCTTTCCTCATCTCCCGGCCCGAAAACCCCCATTGCCAGAATTTTCCCTTCCTTTTGATCTAAAACCGCAATGTTAAGCCCGGGCTTGTTGAGGGAAGCATTTTTCCCCCCCACAGTTATGAAAGCGAAACCTTTGCTGGAGTGGATTTCTAACTCAACGGGGGAATTCACTCCGGTTGAACCTATAGCGAACTCGGGGGGGAAGACCCTGCGGGGAGAAGCCAGGTGGGAAAATTGCAATTCAAGCCTGTTGAGCCGGGGGAGAAGAGATCCTTCCGGAACGGCAAAAGAAATCTCATTCCACCCTGGAGAAAGCCTCGCCTCGCCCAGAGCTACACCATTGAGGGAAACCCTGACAGTTTGTTCAGGGGAAGCGGGGTAAGTGAAAGGAGCGATCCTGAGGTTAAGGCCGTAAGAGGCCTTCTCCATCGGAGGCAAAAAGACCACAGCCCGCTCTGAAACAGCCCAGACGGCAGTCGTGCCTGCAATCTCCTCGTTCCTGTCCCACCCTTCCCCAAGGTAAGGCAGAGCTTCCTCCGTCCCAAAGTCTATCTTTAGAGAGGAAGCGAGCAGAGGAGCTTTTACTTTATACACCCTTACCCCATCGCCTTTCAGATAGAGCTCGGTTGGCAAAATCCTTTCCATAAGCTCCAGAGTCCTGGTGTAGGTATCAGAGTAAGGAGGTCTTCCAGGAGTGGGGGGTAAAACCACCAGGTAGCGTATATCGTAGAGGCGGGCGAGTTCCGGGGCCTGGGCTCTGGCTTTAGCCTCAAGCTCAGGAGGGACTTCCCTGTAGGTTTCGGCGGAAACGATGGCCTGGAAAAATGGCAAACGCAAGAAATACTCAAACTGGAAAGGAGGGTTACGGGAAATGTTCCCAGCCAGAAGCTTTTTGCCGTGGGCTGTCTGGTAATACTGAGCCTGGGTGCTTTCAGCTCCTGCCATCCCGAAACTGTTGCGCCACCCAAGGGGCAGCTGCAGAACGGTAAACTCTTCCTTTTCCTGCCCTATCACCAGAAGCGGCGCAGGGATTCTGGCATCGGTCAGGGGCATAGGTATAGCCAGATGCTCTACAATTATCAAGATGGCGAGCACCCCTCCAGCTGCTCTGGAAAACTCATGAGAAAAGCGATTCCTGAGAAGGCTCAGGAACTTCTGCCCTCCAAAGGCTATTAGAACGGAAAGGCAGAGGGTTAAGATAACACTGAAGCGGTTCGGAACACGGTTCGCTCGGAAAATGGGTATGTAATGAAGGAGGGCAAAGGGCATGGGTATGGTTATGGGGATGCCATCCATATCAAAAACGTAGCGCTTATTAATCTGGAGGACAGGGCCCAGGCAGAAAGAGGCAAACAGTAAACTTTCAGCAGCCCAGGCTCTGGCCATCCTGGTGGAAATCTTCAGTACAGCCATGGTGGCCAGGACCAGGGAAAAATAACCCAGGAAAACCGTGTTCACATCAGCGAAACGAGAGGTGCCCTCTATTACTGACCTGAGCTCCTTTTCCCACCCGGAGCCCAGCCCGGGGTGGAGGGCTGTAGGGGTGAAGAACCCCACAAGGTCAGTGGATAATTTCAGGGCATCTCCCCACCCTTTCAGTTCGTATTCTCCTTGAACGAATTCCCGAAGGACCGGTATCAGCACAGGCCAGTAAGTAAGCAACACCACCAGGGCCAGGAGAGCCATCCTTGGGAATAGCCCTGGGCGGTAGAGCTCCTTCCGACGCAGAAACAGGTAAAAGAGGGAGAAGATGAACAAAAAGGTGCCGAAAATCATCTCGCAGAGCATGGCCAAGGTGGCGAAGAGGCCAGCCATGAAGGAATTTTTTAGCCCTGGCTCCTCTACAGCGCGGATGAAAAAAAGGGCATAAAATGGAATCCACTGAGTGCTAACCATGTCGTAATGGCCGAGGGCCGCGTAAATATGCCGGTTGGAGGCAAAGGCATAAAACACCCCGGCCAAGATAGCTGCAGTCCGGGCGTACTCTTTAAGACCACAGCGGCGCAGAAGGTAGAGGGCCAGAAGGTAAGCTCCCCACCCACTTACAACCCAGGTAAAAATCAATACCAGATTGCTCGCTAAGGGCAGCGGCAGGAAGAAGGTCAGAGGAAGGGCCAGGGCGCAGTTGAAGAGATTGTAGGTGTAAAGGATCAGCTTTGTCCCTACCGGGAAGAAAATGTAATCGGTATGAAGCGGAGAGGTGCGAAATTCCAGAAGGGAACGTTTGAACCACCAGATGTTCCAGATAAAAGTGTATTCGTCAAACGCCCAGATATTGCTCCCTGGAACGTGAGTGGTCATGTGGAGAGGCAGAGGGTAGGTAAGGATGAGAGTTAGAACAAGCAAGAGCACGGGAACCAGTGCCTTCATCGTTTGTTTCTCCCTGAGCTTTTACAGACCTATAATACCATCAACCTTGTCGGGTGGCAAACGAAGCGGGGATGGAGCTAAACCCAAGGGCAATCTATCAATAGTTTGTGGTGCGGTCAATGAGACCGCGCTCGCGGGCCAGGAAATCACAAGCTTTGAAGGAAAGGAAAGCTGTTGCTCCAAAAAGGCCCGAAAGGCCCAGCATTATTCCCAAGAGTTCACCATTGCTGAAAGAGGCGAGGGTTGGAAAAGCCCTCACCCCTTCTCCGAGAAGAGACCGACGAATTAGCTCCAGCCAGTAAGTTATGGGCATGATGAACCCTAAGGGTCGAAGCCAGGCGGGTAAAACTTCTAAGGGGAAAACCGCTCCGCTGAAAAGGTACAGGGCTCCCGCCACTGCTTCGCCGATCAGGAAAAAATGATGGGCCACAAGGAGGCTTATATTAGCCAGGATAAGCCCCATGAAAGCTAGCATTATTATGCCCAATCCCCATGACAGGAAGAAAAGAGGCCAGTTTACTTGGGCGGGGTTAATGGGCAAATGCAGGAAAAGGACACCAGAAAGGAGGGTTACAAGAACAGCGAAGGACCCTATCAGGAAGCGGGCCACACCGCGCCCAAGCCAGTAAAAGGGAAGACGCACAGGAGCAACGTAGATATACTTTAGAGTGCGGTAGTGTTCCCGATCATCTATCACTGCCCAGGAAATTCCCACCATAACCGAACCTACGTAGATGTAAAAGGCGTTGCCCAAGTAAATGTAGGGGAAGATGGGCTCTCTGAATTGGCCACCGGTTATTACCCCATACATTACCACCAGGATAGCAGCGGAGGCCAGGGGCTTGATTATGGAGTAAATGGCGAAAAGCAGGGGATCTGTCCAGTTGGATTCTATCTGCCAGCCAAGCCACGTTGCTATAAAAAAGGAACGCCAAGCTGAAAGCAGTCGGGCCTTCATCGCTGGATCTCCAGCAATCTTCCTTCACGGATGGCTTTTTTCTCCATATAATCCAGCAACAGCCGGGCAGCTATAATGAAAATTACGCTCAAAAAAACGAGAGCTGCCACTTCTATGTAAACATTTAGAAAGCCCAAAGAGGCACCGGATGGAAAAAGAAGCTGGCGCATTGCATCAAGGCCGAGGGTGAGAGGCATCAGGGAAGCCACCACTGCTACCCAGAATCCTAAACTTTTAATGGGGAAGTAAAACCCGGATAGAAGGTAAATGGGCTCCTGGGCTAAGCTGGCCAGGTGCCAGGCCTCTCGTCCCCACAGGAGGAAAAGGGAAGCATTCATCATCCCAAGGCCGTACAAAGCTACAAGGGTTAGGAAAAAGACGACCAGAAGAAGGGGGAGGCTGGAGATAGAATAATGGACCTTGAACAGAAAGCTTCCTATGACAATTATCGTTCCGGCCCGGAGGGATGTAGCTAACATACCTCCCAAGGCCATCCCCAGGAGAATCGCCATCTTGGGGGCCGGAGCCATTATGAAGAGAGAGAGGTTGCCCGTTTCTTTTTCCCAGTAAAATTGGGTGGACATGCTCCAGAGGACATTGAGCCAGAAGGCAGTCATTGCTCCGCCCAGCACCACAAAGCCCACGTATTCTTCCGGTGCTCCGATAGCGCGGTAAATGAAAACATAAGCTGAAACTGCCAGCATTGGTAGGAAAACATCAAAGAAAAGCCAGGATTTTTCCCTCTGCTGACCTATAATCCTCGGATAGGCTCTGGCCACCACTGTTTTCAGGAAAAGCCTCCAACCTGTGGCTTTAGCTCTCACTTCCTTCCGCCTCTTTGAAGGGCCGGCCCACAAGTTCCACAAAAACATCCTCCAATGTGGGTTCCCGTTTGGTTAGACGGCGCACCTGAACGGAGTGTGCGGTCAATTTGTGGATTACCCCAGCTAAAGCTGAATCTTCCTCTAAAACTAAGTCCAGTTTTGCCCCACTATCAATTTCGCAGAATATGGCACGACGAACGCCAGGGATAGCTTCCAGTGCGTCGGAGGTCAAATCGTTTGGGTAAGTTATGTCCAATTCGAATAGGGCTTCATGGCGGAGGCGCTGCTTCAATGCCGCTGGAGAATCGCAGGCCACAACCCTGCCCTGATCAATTATAGCCACCCGGTCGCATAATTCCTCCGCCTCATGCATATAGTGGGTAGTCAGGAAAACAGTGCGGTTGGGATGTTCCTGCAGCCACTCCTTTATGAACTGCCGGATCTGCCGCGCGGCGTTTACATCAAGCCCGAGGGTTGGTTCATCCAAAAAGAGGATTTCAGGGTCCGTAAGAAAGCCCCGGACGAGGTTCATTTTCTGGCGCATTCCGGTAGAAAGCTGGGAGACCTTAACATGCATCCATTCAGCAAGACCTACATGCCGCAGGAGTTCCTCAATCCGGCGGTTGGCTTCGGATGTAGGCATCCCGTAGAACTGAGCGAACATCCAGAGATTCTCCTTCACCGTAAGCAGCCCGTAGCCCGAGGTTTCCCCTCCGGACACCATGTTGATTATTGGGCGTATCTTGTGGGGCTCCTGGACCACATCAAAGCCTGCGACTATTGCTTTTCCGGAACTTGGTGCCAGTAGAGTAGTGAGGATTTTTATCAAAGTAGTTTTTCCGGCGCCATTGGGGCCCAGGAGGCCGAAAAGCTCGCCCTTAGCTATTTCCAGGTTGACTTCTCTTAGGGCAATGACCTCTTTCCGGCGTTTCTGGCGCTTTTCCTGCACTGTGAAGATTCGCCACAGGTTTTCAGTTTTTATGGCCCAATCTTTGTGCATAGGCCCAACCTTGTCTGGAAATCGGAGAAATTATAGTATATCGCCCCCACCGCAGGCAAGCGTGCACCTCTTTATTGTGTGGTATAATGATAATAAGGAGGCGGGAATAGTTATGGAAAAAGTACTGCTCAGGGTAAAGTTATTGCCTCCGCGTCTATCAGAACGGGTGCTGGCCCGCCCGCGTCTTACCCAGCAACTTCTTGAAGCCTTAAATTACCGCCTAACCATCCTCCGGGCAGGAGCCGGATACGGCAAGAGCACGGCCTTAGCCAGCTTAGCCGGGCAAGGGATCCCTTACGTGTGGTATCAGTTGGAGCGAGAGGACAGCGACCCTGTAACTTTTTTAACTTACCTGGCTCACGGCTTCCGCTCCCTTTTCCCCGATAGCCTGGAGCTGGCCCTGGCTTTCCTGGAAGAAAGTAGCGGACACTTCCCCCTGGTTCAGCTTGTGGACATTTTACTGGATGAGCTGGCGGCAAAGATTGCTTCTCCTCACCTGCTCATTCTGGATGACGCCCATTTCCTTAAAGGTTCTTCAGAAACTTTAAGCCTTCTGGACCGCTTTATCGCTCATTCCCCACCAGATTTGCACACGATCCTCTCAACCCGCTATGTGCTTAACCTCCCAACCCTAGTCCGGTGGAAAGCCCATGGGGAAGTTTTAGAGATTCACCAGGAGGATTTGGCCTTTAAACCTGAGGAAATAGGGGCTCTTTTTGCTCAAAAATACAGGCTTTTTCTAACCTCTTCCGAGATTGCTTTTTTAGCGGAGCGAACGGAAGGATGGCCTATTGCACTGCAGTTAATTGGAAAGGCTCTTCAGAGGCACAGCGCTTCCAGCCTTTCCGAAGCCCTTAAGCAGGTGACTGGCCCAAGTGAAAGCCTCTTTTCATATCTGGCTCGGGAGGTTTTAGAGCAATTAGAACCGAGAATGCAGGATTTCCTCCTCAAGACGGCCGTGCTGCAGGATTTATCGCCTGCCATTTGCGATTGTTTGCGCGAGGCTGATGATAGCGCTTCTATAATAAACTACCTTGTAGAAAATGGCCTTTTTATTGTAAGTTTAGGCGAAGGGCTCTTCCGCTACCACCATTTGTTCCGGGAATTTCTTTACCACCAATTATCACCTCAGGAAGCACAACAGGCCCACATGCGAGCTGCCAGGTGCTTTGTTCAGAGGGGCGACGAAGCAAGAGCTGTCCACCACTTTCTTGCTGCCCAGGCTTGGGAGGAAGCCGCTGCGATCTTGGAAAGCCTGGGCCGAGATATGGTGCAGGCTGGGCGTCTTGAAGTCCTCTCCAATTGGCTCGGAATGCTTCCACCTAAGGTTCTGGCATCTCATCCGGCCCTGCTCATATATCTGGGAGACATCGCTCGCCTCCGAAGCCGCTTCCATGAAGCTCTCGGCTGGTATCAGCAAGCCGAAGAACGCTACCGCCTCAGAGGTGATAACAGAGGTGTTGGCCAGGCACTGCGGGGTAAAGCTCGTGTTTATCTGGACACTGTCAACCCTGTCCAGGCAGAGCGATACCTCCAAGAAGCTTTGCGCCTTGCTGATGGGCAAGAAGACCGGGAGAGCTTTGCTCGTCTTCTGGAACTCTTAGCAGAAAATCAGTTAAATCTGGGCCGTCCGGAGGAGGCTGAGCGCCTGCGAGCACAGGCTCGCACCCTTCGGGAAGAAGGACCAGGCGAAGCCGAATTAGCCATCCGGGTGCTTCTGCGCACAGGTCGGCTCAATGAAGCCCGTCGTTTGCTGGAAGAGCAGGCGGAAAGAGAGCGTCGGGAGCCTATTCTCAGACCACGGGCTCACCGGGAGACGCTGCTCCTTTTATCCCTGATTTTAGCTTTCCAAGGAGAACCTGAAGCTGCATATCAGTGCGCTGTAGAGGGCACTAAGAGAGGTCAACTTCTTCACTCCCCCTTTGTGACCGCTGTGGGGTATATGCGGCAGGGGCATTCCTGGCTTATCCGGGATAATCCGGATGGTTACTCTCATGCCTATCGCTGTTATCAGGAAGCCATCGCTTTAGGCGAAGATTTGGCAGTGCCACGCCTTAAGGTAGAAGCTTTCTGGGGCCTCTGCCGAGCTCATGGCTTTCAGGGAGAACTGGAAGCCGCTTTAGAGGCGGCCCGTCAAGGAATAGAGATCGCACAACAGGCAGGAGATGAATGGATAACGGCCCTGATCCGGGTTTCTATGGGAGCAGGATATGTCCTGGCTGGCGAATATAGCCTGGCGTTGGACTGGCTTACGCAGGCCCTCACAGCTTTCAGAGAGTGCAGTGACCCCTATGGGGAAGCCGTTGCCCGGCTTTGGCTTTCTCTCATATGGTGGCACAAAAACGACAAAGCTCGGCTGAGGCGAGATGCCGAAGAACTCCTTCGCCTGGTCCACAACCATGGCTATGATTACCTTCTCACCAAACGCACCCTCTTAGGGCCTCCTGACCCCCGCATGGTGGTTCCGATTCTGCTTTATGCCCGCAGTTCTGGTCTGCATCCTGCCTGCGTAGAGCGCCTCCTTCGGACTATGGGCTTGGAGAAGGTGGAATTCCACCCGGGATATCAGTTAAAAATCCAGACTTTGGGGCCGTTCAGAGTATGGCGGGGGAACAAGGAAATACTCCCGCTGGAATGGCGCCGTGAAAAGGCCAGAAGACTCTTTCAACTTCTCCTGACTTACCGGCACACCATGCTGGATCGGGACCAGATCCTGGAGATGCTCTGGCCCGGCTTGGAGCCTGAAACAGCTAAACGAGATTTTAAGGTAGCCTTGAGCACTCTCTGTAAGGTTTTGGAGCCCGAACGTTCAGAAGGGGCGCCTTCCGCCTATGTCCTTCGGGACGGCTCTCATTATGGGTTGAGGCCTGGTGCCGATATATGGCTGGATGTGGAGGAAATGGAAAAGGAAATAGCTTGCGGAGATAAACTCTTCAAGCAAGACCCCAGCAAAGCCCTAGAACATTACCAGCGGGCCTTAGCCCTTTATCAGGGAAATTATCTGGAGGATTGCCTTTACGAAGCCTGGTGCAGCGAAGAAAGAGAAAGAATTCTTATCCTTTACCTGCGCACTGCCGATAAAGTGGTCGAACTTTTGGCTCAGAAAGAGGCCTGGGAAGAGGTTTTAACGGTTTGTCGGGCTATATTAGCTCGTGATCCTTGCTGGGAGCAGGCCTATCGCTGGACAATGTTAGCCTACGCTCGAACAGGCCGCAAGGCTCAAGCCCTCAAAACTTTCAGACAATGCGCAGAAATACTCCAGAAAGAACTTCAGGTAGACCCTTCTCCCGCCACTATTCAGCTTTACGAAGAAATCCGCAATGACCGCCTTAAGTAACCATTTTGTAACTTTTTTGTAACCGCCCCATGTTATCCTCTTTCCTGCGAGGAGGTAAGGCTATGCGTCTCAAAGACCGCGTTGCTCTGATTACTGGTGGAGCTATGGGCATAGGTCAGGCCACTGCTTTCCGCTTTGCCGAGGAAGGAGCGGTGGTTATCATCTGCGATGTGAATGAGGAGGCAGGCCGCCGAACAGCGGTGGATTTGGGAGATGAAACCCGTTTTTACAAAGTAGATGTTACTGACAGGAAAGCGGTTCAGGCCTGGGTAGACGACGTTGTCGCCCGATACGGCAGGGTTGATATACTTGTGAACAATGCCGGTATCCTCCGGGATGCCCTGCTGGTGAAATACAAAGATGGTCAAGTGGTAAGTCAGATGTCCGAAGAGGACTTCGATCGGGTAATTGCTGTTAACCTTAAGGGAGTTTTCAACTGTACTCAGGCCGTTGTGCCTTACATGATCCGGCAAGGCGGAGGGGTCATCCTCAATGCTTCCTCGGTTGTAGGAATAGATGGTAATTTTGGTCAAACCAATTACGTTGCTTCCAAAGCTGGTGTTATCGGGATGACCAGGGTCTGGGCCAGGGAACTGGGAAGATACAACATCCGGGTTAACGCGGTAGCACCGGGCTTTATTCTGACCGATATGGTCCGCCAGATGCCGGAAAAAATCCTGGAACTTATGAAAAGCCGTATCCCCCTGGGCCGTCTGGGCGATCCACGGGATGTTGCTAACGCCTACCTGTTCCTGGCTTCTGATGAAGCCTCTTACATAACCGGTGCTGTGCTAAGGGTAGATGGGGGAATCGTGGTAGGCACCTGAAGGAGGAAGAATGATTGTTGGTGACTGGCTCGGACGCCGGGAACTACTTACCCCCAACAAGGTTGCCCTGATAGATACGCTGAAGGGCCATCGTCCCATAACTTATCGAGAATGGAGCCGAACGGTTAACCGCACCGCCCGTTTCCTTCAGGAGCGTTTTGGAGTTCGCAAAGGCGATAGAGTGGCTATCCTGGCTCACAATTGTGTGGAGTATTTAGATCTCTGGTTTGCTCTGGGCCGTATCGGTGGAATTATGCAGACTCTGAACTGGCGCCTTACCCCTTACGAGCTGGAAAGCCTGTTGGTTGATGGGAGGCCAGTAGCCCTGGTCTACGGAAGCGAATTCACCTCCCAGGTCAATGCCCTGCGGGGCAAAGTGCCTGAACTCCGTTATTACATCGCCCTCGGGGAAAAGGCAGCCCCAGATGATGTGGCCTTTTCTGAACGCGAATCCTTCTCAGACCATCCTCTTCCAGAAATAGACCTGGATTGGAATGATCCGTGGGTTATTTGCTACACCGGCGGGACCACAGGTTTTCCGAAAGGAGCTGTTCTAACTCACCTTTCCATCACAGCTAACGCCGTTAACACTATTGTCTCATGGGGTCTTACCCCCGATGATGTGGCAATCCTGAATGCTCCCCTCTTCCACACAGGTGGCCTGAACGTCTTTACCGCTCCTCTCGTTTATATCGGAGGCACTAGTATTGTCTGCAAAACCTTTGATCCCGACCAGGTGTTTGACCTAATCCGTGATGCAGGGGTGACAGTGTTCTTCGGTGTTCCTACAATGTTCATTATGCTTCAGCAGCATCCGCGATGGGAAGAAGCCGATTTTTCTCGCCTCAAAATTGTGATAAGCGGCGGCGCGCCCTGCCCGATGTCCGTATTTGAGAAGTTCTGGGAGCGAGGGGTTAATTTCAAGACAGGCTATGGCCTTACTGAGGCCGGCCCTAATACCTTCTGGCTCCCTCCGGAAGATGTCCGACGCAAGCCTGGTTCTGTGGGTTTTCCTCTCTTCCATATTGACTTGAAAATAGTGCGGAGCGATGGAACCGAATGCGGTCCAGAAGAAGTAGGAGAACTGCTCATCCGTGGGCCTCATGTCTGCGCTGGTTACTGGAATAACCCTGAAGCTACAGCTCAGGCTTTTCGGGATGGGTGGCTTTACACTGGCGACCTGGCTAAACGTGATGCTGAAGGCTATTACTACATAGTTGGGCGAATCAAGGACATGTTCATTTCCGGAGGCGAAAACGTTTATCCTGCCGAAGTTGAAAGCGTCCTCCATGCCCATCCAGCAGTAGCTGAAGCCGCAGTCATAGGAGTACCCGACCCCAAATGGGGAGAAGTGGGCCGGGCTATTGTAGCCCTTCGCCCTGGTTTCTCCGTCACTGAAGAAGAACTAATAGCTTTCTGCCGGGAGCGATTGGCCAGCTACAAAGTTCCCAAGTCTTTCGTCTTTTTGGAAGCTTTGCCCAAAACAGGAGCAGGCAAAATAGATAAGGAGCGTCTGAAAAAGGAATACGGCTCATAGACAAGGAGGTCTAAATGCCAAGGATGAAGGTGAACGACATAGAAGTTGCGTATGAAGTGACCGGGGACGGTCATCCACTGGTTTTAATTACCGGTGTTGGTTACGGACGTTGGTTCTGGCACAAGATTGTGCCTGACCTTGCAAAACATTTTAAGGTGATTACCTTCGACAACCGGGGGGCAGGCGAAAGCGATAAGCCCCCGGGCCCCTACACTACGAAGATGATGGCTGCTGACACCGCAGGGCTCCTGGATGGCCTCGGAATTAGCAAGGCTTATGTAATGGGTCACTCCCTTGGAGGGTTCATTGCCCAGGAATTAGCTTTAGCCAGGCCAGAGCTGGTAGAAAAGCTGGTTCTGGCTTCCACCACCTACGGAGGCCCCAATGTTATCCCCATTACCCCGGAAGCCCTTGAAGTTTTGACCAAGCGAGATGGTGATCCAGTAGAATTGGTCCATAGAGGAATCAAGGTAGCTTGTGCTCCTGGTTTCGCTGAGCGCCATCCAGAAATAGTCAAAGAACTCCTGGAGTACCGTCTGACCAATCCTGTGCCGCCGGCTCAGTATCAGGCTCAGGTTATGGCTGGCGCCACCCATAACGCTGAAGATCGCATTTCACAAATCACTTGTCCTGTGCTGATTCTCTTCGGCGAACATGATAAAGTGGTCCCTCCTGGCAATGCAGAGCTTCTGGCCAGAAAGCTTCCCAACGCTCGGGTGAAAATCATCCCCAATACAGGCCACATCTTTCCCATAGAAGACCCGCAAGCTACTATAAGGGCTTTACTGGAGTTCCTGAAACCCGATGTGGAGGCTGGCTAATGCGTCATGTGCGTATCGTTGCCACCGGAAGTTATGTGCCTGAAAGAGTGGTAACCAACGAAGAGATAGACGAAATACTGGGCGAGAAAACCAGTGACTGGCTTATAGAAAACGTGGGCATCCGCCAGCGCCATTGGATGACCCCTGATCAAACCACTTCTGATCTGGTGGTGGAGGCTTCCAAGAGAGCACTGGAACGGGCTGGCATTCGCCCTGAAGACCTGGACCTCATTATAGTCTCCACCGACACCCCAGATTATATCTCCCCTTCCACTTCCGCGGTGGTGCAATATAAGCTGGGCGCAGTAAATGCTGGCTGCTGGGATGTAAACAGCGCTTGTGCTGGCTGGGTCACTGCCCTGGATCAGGGTGCCCGCTACATAATGACCGAACCATCAATGCGCTACGTCTTAGTAGCGGGGGGCTATGGAATGAGCCGCTTCCTGGACTTTAAAGACAAGAAAACCGCTAACCTCTTTGCCGATGGAGCTGGGGCTGTAGTGCTCGGCCCGAGTCAGGAGCCAGGGTTCCTGGCGAGCCAGTTTCTGGCCAGAGGTGAATACCATGACGCCCTGGGCATTTACACCGGTGGGACTTTCAGACCCTGTACCCCGGAAAACCTGGAAAAGTATGGCCCTCCGCGAGTCCAATTCATCAAAAAATTCCCCCGCACCTTTAACACCGAGTATTGGCCATGGCTCATCCAGAAAGCTCTGGAAAAGGCAGGCCTCACTGTAGAAGATGTGAGCCTCTTCCTCTTCACCCAGCTCAACCTGCGCACTATTGAATTGATGATGCAAATTTTGGGTCAACCGATGGAGAAAACCCACTGGATAATGGACAAATGGGGCTATACAGGCTCGCCCTGTGTGGCAATGGCGCTGGATGATTTAATCAATCAGGGGCGAGGACCCAAACCAGGAGATATCATTGTCTTCTGCACCAGCGGCGGTGGTATCACGATGGCTGCCTCTGTGTGGCGGTGGATATAACGGGGGAGAAAATTCCATGTATGTGGGAGATTACCTCGGCCGAAGAGCTATTTACAGCCCGGATAAGGTGGCTATAATTGATGCCGGAAAACAACCTCCATGGCGCCTCACCTATCGCCAACTTAATGAACGAGCTAATCGCTTCGCTAACTGGCTCCGCAGTTCAGCAGGAATCAAAAAGGGCGATAGGGTAGCTATTCTGGCCCGGGATGGGGTAGAACACCTGGACTGCTTTTTCGCCTGCTCCAAACTTGGCGCCATTCACACCGCTCTCAACTGGCGTCTCCATTGGCGAGAACTGGTAGAAATAATCCGCAAAACTACTCCCACCGTTCTTATTTACTCCGGCGACTTCCGGGATAACGTTGCTCAGCTTCAGGCTGCGATTCAGGGCACAGAATATGCTATACGTTACTACCTCCATATAGAAGGTGAAGGTATAGAGGGAAGCTTGCATTTTGAAACCACACTCCAGAGCAGCCCTGCGCAGCCTGTTACCTGCGAAACCGTGGAAGCTGAGGACATCGTCGCTCTGATCTTCACAGGAGGCACCACGGGCTTTCCTAAAGCCGCTCAAATTTCCCACCGGATGATAGCCTGGAACACTCTCAATACCATCATTCATGACCTCACCCACAATGACATTTACCTTAACGTCTTCCCCATGTTCCACACGGGGGGCCTTTTTGTCTATACCCTGCCACAAATCATCATGGGCGGCACCACCATCCTGATCCGCCAGTTTGATCCGGCTCTTGTGCTCAGGCTGATAGAACAGGAAAAGGTTACCGTCTTTGCTGCTGTGCCCACGATGTATCAAATGATGGCTCAGGCCCCGAACTGGGAAGAAGCTGACCTTTCCTCCCTCAGGTTCTGCACCAGTGGTGGGGCTCCTCTGCCTGTGCCGCTGATAGAAAAATACACACGCGAAAAAGGAATCCGCTTTAAACAGGGTTTTGGGATGACAGAATTCGGCCCTGGAGTTTTCGCTTTAGCTCCCGAAGATGCCATCCGTAAGGCCGGCTCTATTGGGCGCCCGAACTTTTTCGTGGACGTTCGCATCGTTGATGATGAAAACCGTCCCTTAGGCCCTAACCAAATTGGGGAACTGGTGCTTAAAGGCCCCTCCATATGCTCTGGCTATTTTGGTGACCCCGAAGCCACAGCCAATATGCTGGATGAAGAAGGCTGGTTCCACACGGGCGACCTCGCCTATTATGATGAGGAGTGGTATTTTTACATCGTAGATCGCAAGAAAGACATGTTCATCTCAGGCGGGGAAAATGTTTACCCGGTGGAGATAGAAAAAGTCCTCTACGAACATCCGGCCGTGCACATGTGCGCTGTCATTGGCGTGCCAGACCCCAAATGGGGGGAAGTTGGGTTGGCCTGCGTTGTCCTGAAGCCCGGAACAACGGCCACCGAGGAAGAGCTCATCGCCTTTCTCAGGGAGCGCCTGGCCAGCTACAAAGTCCCCAAGCGAATAGTGTTTATGGATAGCCTTCCTATTTCAGCAGCAGGCAAAATCCTTAAGAGAGAACTGCGAAAACAATTTGCTGGAGAATAGGAGGTAATATGCCTCACCTGGAAGGGATTAAATCTCAGATAATTCAAACTTCCCGGCTCAAGATGCACGTTCTTACAGCGGGACCAGATGACGGCACCCCGGTCATTTTTATCCACGGCAATGGGGCGTCGTCTACATTCTGGGAGGAAACGATGGTTTCTCTCCCGCCTGGCTTCCGAGCTATAGCCCCCGATATGCGCGGATACGGGGAAACAGAACCTGCGCCAATAGATGCTACTCTCGGTCTGGGGGATATGGTGGAGGACATCCGCTCCCTGGTAGAAGCAATGGGAATTAAGAAGTTCCATATCGTTGGCCACTCCATGGGGGGCGGAATCGCCATGAAATATGCCATCGCTTACCCTCAAGACCTTCTATCCATGACCCTAGTGGCAACAATGTCTCCTTACGGCTACAGTGGTAGCAAGGATGTAGATGGAACCCCATGTTACGACGATGGCGCTCCGGCTGGGGCAGGCAGCGTTAACCCTGAATTCGTCCGGCTCCTCAAGGAAAAAGACCGCAGCACCGATAACCCTATGTCTCCCCGCAACGTGCTGCGCCAGTTTTACTTTAAACCGCCCTTCATTCCAGCGCGGGAGGAAGAGCTCCTCGAGGCTTTGCTTTCAATGCGAATAGGTGAGGACTGGTATCCGGGCAATTTTGTCCCCTCCCCTCACTGGCCTGGGGTCGCCCCTGGAAACCGAGGTGTCATAAACGCCATTAGCCGAAAATACTTCGACGCAAGCGGTATAGTTGAAATCCAGCCCAAACCTCCGGTGCTCTGGGTCCGAGGTGCCGATGATCTGGTAATTTCCAATAGCGCCATGTGGGATATTGCCACCCTGGGAGCACTGGGCTTTGTCCCTGGATGGCCAGGTCCCCAGGAATGCCCTCCCCAACCGATGTTGGATCAAATTAGGGCGGTTTTGGACCGATACAGGGCTAACGGAGGCTACTACCGGGAAGTGGTCATCCCCGACTGCGGCCATACACCTTTCATAGAAAAGCCAGAAGAATTCAACGCCATCTTCCATAGATTTCTGATGGGGGAGGAGTAGCAAAATGTATACCTTTGACTGGTTGGCGAAACGGGCAGAGCTTTCACCCAACAAAGTAGCCCTGGTGGATGCGGCAACAGGCCGCCGATGGACCTACGCCCAGTTTAACGAGCGCGCCAGCCGCTTCGCAGAGTTCCTCAGGGATGAGTGGAAAATCAAGGAAGGTGAGCGGGTAGCCATCCTGGCTTACAATTCTTCCGATTACTTTGAAGTTCTCTACGGTTGCGCCAAAATAGGGGCAATACTGGTCTGCCTTAACTGGCGGTTGGCTTTACCGGAGCTGGAGATAATCGTCAACGATGCTTCCCCTCGCGCCCTGATTTACGACCGGGAATTTGCCGAAGCTGCCCATTACCTCAAAGAGCGCACAACGGCTAACCTGCTGATGGTATTGGGTGAGAAAGCCCCCGAAGGAGAATGGGCTTACGAAGAAGCACTGGCTCAAGCAAGCGGTCAACCCATCGTTATGCCCCCACGTTCTTTGAACGATGTATGGCATCTCCTTTACACTGCTGGCACCACGGGACGCCCCAAAGGCGTTATCCAGACTTTCGGGATGGTCTTCTACAATGCCGTCAATATTGGCATTGCCATTGACCTGACTTCGGAGGATGTAACCCTTAACGCCCTTCCCACTTTCCACACTGGCGGCCTTAACCTCTATGCCAACCCAACCTTCCACGTGGGAGGCACTGCTATAATCCAGCGCACCTTTAACCCTGCTGAGACTTTGCGCCTTCTTTCCGAAGAGGCTACCGCCTTTTTTGGAGTGCCTGCAATGTACCTTTTCATGAGCCAGCACCCAGACTTTGATAAATACGACCTTTCCCGCGTCCGCTCCTGGGCTTGCGGCGGTGCTCCAATGCCGGTCCATCTCCTCCACTGGTATGCTGAACGGGGCATTATAATCCAACAAGGCTTCGGCATGACGGAAACCGGGCCCACAGTTTTCCTGATCGATAAAGAGCACGCTATCTCCAAAGCGGGTTCAGTTGGCAAACCTCAAATGCATGTAATGGTGCGGATCGTGGACCGGGAAGGGCGTGATGTGCCACCAGGAGAGGTCGGGGAGCTGTGGATCAAGGGACCAGGTGTTACTCCGGGCTACTGGCAGCAGCCAGAAATAACCGCTGAATCTTTTACAGATGGATGGCTCCATTCCGGAGACCTGGCCAGGGTTGACGAGGACGGATTTTACTACATCGTCGATCGCCTGAAGGACATGTATATTTCCGGCGGAGAAAACGTTTACCCCGCTGAAGTGGAAAACGTCCTCTACCAGATGGAACAAATAGCTGAAGTGGCTGTCATCGGGGTGCCGGACCCCAAATGGGGTGAAGTGGGGAAAGCTATTGTGGTCGTTAAGCCTGGCTATACCCTCACCGAGGAAGAAGTCCTTCGCTTCTGCGAAGGGAAAATTGCCCGCTACAAGATCCCCAAATACGTGGTCTTTGTGGATAGACTTCCCCGCAATCCAGCGGGCAAAGTCCTGAAAACCGAGCTTCGCAAGAGGTTTGGCACAGCATGAGGCTGGAAGTGGGCCAGAAAGCTGTATTTCAACGCCGACTTGCTCAGGAGGACTTCAACCGTTTCGCCTTACTGAGCGGCGATGATAATCCTATTCACACAGACCCCGACTTCGCCGCCAGAACTCGCTTCGGGAAGCCCGTCGCTCACGGAGCTTTCCTCTTCGGGCTGATCTCTTCTGCCCTGGGCACTTTGTTGCCAGGTCCCGGGACGCTAATTCTCTACCAGGAGCTTATGTTCCCTACCCCCACATACGCTGGGGAAGAAGTAACAGTGCAAGTAGAAGTCACCAGTATAGATTCAGAGAAAAACCAGGCCGAACTTGCGACCCTCATAATTCGGCCCAATGGGGAAATCGGATGCCAGGGTTTGGCCGTAGTCCACTTTGGCCCATCAAAAGGGTGGCCCAGAGTGGAAAGGGAAACTCCACCGTCGCCGCCCAGCGAAAGTGATTTCTTAAAGGGCTTCCGCCTGGGGGAAAAGGCTTGTCTTCAGCGCGCTTTCGCATCCGGCGATATACGAACATATATTGAGCTAACGGGCGACTCTAACCCCATCTACACCGAAAGCGAATGGGCCTTCAAAAAAGGGCTGAACCGTCCCCTGCTCCCTGCCCCACTCCTGGGAGCTCTCTTCTCCTGCCTTCTCGGAGTGCACCTGCCGGGCTGGGGCACAAATTACCTTAAACAGCGCTTCCTTTTCCTGGAACCCGCCTATCCGGATGAAGAACTCAAAGCCAAGGTGGAAATTGTGCGGTTGCGACCGGAAAAGGAGCTTATCAATTTGCGCACTACCTGCCTGAACTCAGATGGAAAAGTCATCTGTGATGGGGAAGCTCTGGTTTTGGTGCGCGATGTTAGAGCAAAGGAGGCTTAATGCCCAAGGTGAAAGTTAACGATATACACCTCTACTACGAAATGCACGGTCCAAAAGAGGCCGAGGTCCTGGTGCTCTCCAACGGTATTCTTATGAGTACCGCCAGCTGGGTCTTTCAAACCCGCGAGTTATCCAGGCACTACCGGCTTTTGCTCTATGACTGTCGGGGAATGTGGCAATCGGACCATCCCCCTGGCCCCTATTCCATGGAACAGCACGCCGATGACCTGGCTGGGTTACTGGATACCCTCGGAATTGAGAAAGCCCACATTGGCGGTATCTCCTATGGAGGCGAAATCAGCATGACTTTTGCCCTCCGCTATCCGGCGCGAACTTTGAGCCTCATCGTCGCCGACTCTGTAAGCCACGTAGACCCATGGCTCCGAACAGTGGTGGAAGGCTGGATTGCAACAGCCCGCACAAAAGACCCCAAAGCCTTTTTCAGCGCCACCGCCCCATGGAATTTTTCTCCCCGTTTCATTCATGAACATCCGGACATCATGACCCAGGCTCTGGACCGCTACGCCCTGCTGGACTACGAAGCGTTCATATGCCTGTGCGAATCTTTCCTGCACCTGAACATTACAGAGCGTTTAGGAGAGATAGTAGCTCCCACCTGTGTCATCGTTGGAGAGCATGACATCTTAAAGGGGAGAAGGTACGCCGAAGAAATTGCGCGCCGGATCCCTGGAGCGGAACTCCACATAATCCCTGGAGCCGGGCATGCTACTTGCTGGGAGAACCCTGAAGCTTTCAACTCTATTATCTTAGGATTCCTCGCCCGGCACCGGAAAAGCGGCTCTGATTTGAAAAAACTTTAGGAGGAGAACCATGCGGAACAAAAATATACTGTGGCTTTGTGTAACCATCATTGCTGGGCTGTCGCTGGTGCTGGCCTCCTGCAAGCCGGCCCCGACTCCGACTCCAGTGCCGCCTACTCCGACGCCGGCCCCAACTCCAACTCCTGCTCCCAGCCCCACGCCGACAGCTCCTGCGTATCCCTTTGCCGGCAAGCCCCTCAAGATAGGCCTTCTTACGGATAATTCTGGCCCGCTGGCTATCTATGGGCCAATGCTGGAACGTGGCTTTGAACTTGGCCTGGAATATGCTACCGCCGGCACTATGGAAGTGGCGGGTCGCCCTATAAAGGTCATCATCAAAGACACTTCCAGCGATCCCGAGAAAGGCGTCAGCCTGGCCCGGGAGCTCATTGAAGCAGAAGGAGCTGAAATCCTGGTTGGTCCCCCCAGCTCTGGAGTTGCTATGGCAGTACAAAAAATCGCTGAAGAATACAAGGTCATCCTCATCGTTGAACCTGCTGCCGCCACTGATATCACCGGCAAGAACTTCAACCCCTACACCTTCCGCACCAGCCGCACCTCCTATCAGGATGCCATCGTGATGGGCCAGGGGCTTCTTGCGCTTGGGAAAACCTTCGTCCAGATTGCTCCAGACTACGCTTTCGGTTGGGCATCCGCCTGCGGGTTCTATGCCGTGATAAAGGCCGGGGGTGGGACCTTCCCCGTCAATGATACTCCGGAGGGCTGTGGCGCTATCTTCATCCCCTTTGATACCACAGACTTCACCCCTTACCTCCAACAGGTGCTGGATTCCGGAGCAGAAGTGCTTATAATAACCTGGGCTGGTGCAGGCTTTGTTCCTCTCTTCAAGCAGATGCAGGAACTGGGCGTCTTTGACAAGATGATCGTCGGCACCGGCATTGGCGATAACCAGACCCTGGCAGCCGGATATGCCAACGCCGTCGGCTCTACTGGTATCATCGTTTACCACTACACCCTCCCCAAGAACCCCGTGAATGACTGGCTGGTCAAACGCCACAAGGAGAAATACGGAACCCCGCCTGACCTCTTCACCGCCGGTGGGATGGCTGCCGCTATAATGGTTGTAGAAGGCCTCAAGCGCACAAACGGAGATGCCAGCGCTGACGCCCTTATCAAAGTCTACGAGGACAACTTCTCCTTTGACGGTCCCAATGGGAAATATATCATCCGCCCTTACGACCACGTGTGCCTCTTCCCACTCTACTACGTGCGCTTGACCAACGTCACCGATCCGGAGTTCAGGTTCGTGGAACTGATCAAGGAGTTCGCTCCTGAGGAGGCGGCGCCACCCTGCCTGCTGCCAGACCAGTATAAGCATCGTTGCCCGTAATAGGTGATTGAAAACGCGGGGGAGGGCTTTCCTCCCCCGCGGCTCCCAGGGGAAAAGCCCGATGGAACCCCAGATCATTTTAGAAACCAGGAACTTGCGCAAAGAATTTGATGGTCTCGTAGCCGTTGATAACGTCTCTTTAAGGGTTCGGGAAGGGCAGCTCCACGCCATAATTGGGCCCAACGGGGCAGGCAAAACTACCCTTTTTAACCTCATAAGCGGCGTAATTCCGCCCACTGCGGGCCGCGTTTTCCTTCGCGGACAGGACATTACCGGCCTCCCACCCTACGAGATTGCTCGCAGGGGAATAGGGCGCTCTTTCCAGATAACCAACCTTTTCCCTAACTTGACAGTCCTGGAAAGCGTAAGGTTAGCAGTACAGGCCCGTGGCCCTCACAGCCTTTACTTCTGGAGCCATTACCGCCGCTACCGTGAATACGAGGAAAAAGCCATAGAAGTAATCCGTAAAGTTGGACTCTCAGGGCGAGAGTATTTCTTAACTCGATTCCTGCCTCACGGAGACCAGCGAAAGCTGGAAATTGCTCTCCTTCTGGCTACAGAGCCCGAAATCCTTCTGCTGGATGAGCCCACAGCGGGGATGGCCTCTGGCGAAATCGCAGCTCTCATGGAACTCATATCTCGTTTGCGGGAGGAGGGCAGACACACTATTTTGTTAGTGGAACACAAAATGGATGTAGTCATGACCCTGTCCGACATCATAACCGTTATGCACCAAGGCCGGATCTTGGCAGAAGGGACTCCTGAAGAAATCAAAGCAAATGAACAAGTCCAGCAAGCCTACTTAGGGGAACTGTAAAGGAGGCAAAATTGGAACCACTTCTGGAAGTGCGCGATATCCATACCTTTATCGGCCAATTTCATATCCTTCAGGGGGTATCCCTAACGGTTCCGGCGGGGAGTGTGACCGCTCTTCTGGGACGCAATGGCGCAGGCAAGACCACTACCCTTAAATCTATCCTGGGCCTGACCCCGCCCCGCACCGGGAAAATAATCTTTGCCGGTGAGGAAATTCAGGGGCGCCGGCCTTATGAGATTGCGGCTATGGGGGTTGGTTACGTCCCCGAACACAGGGCTATTTTTACCAATCTGACCGTAGAAGAAAATCTCCGCATTGCTGAGCGGCGAAAAGGTGACCTTAAACGTAAAGCTGACTTTATCTTCTCCCTCTTCCCAGATCTCAAAAGGCTCTATAAACTTCCTGCCGGGAACCTTTCCGGTGGACAGCAGCAAATGCTGGCCATCGCTCGAGCTCTCGTCCCTGATAACCGATTGCTGTTGATAGACGAACCCAGTGAGGGATTAGCCCCTTTGCTCGTGCGGGAGCTTATGGAGGCTATCCGGCAACTTTCCGCCGAGGTTACCATCCTCCTGGTAGACCAGAACTTCCGAATGACCAGCTTTCTCGCCAGCTATTACACTCTTATAGATGACGGCCGAACCGTCCGGAGCGGTCTGATGGCTGATTTGCTGAACGAGCCAGAAGTTATCCGTCGTTACCTGGGAGCTGTAGTGTAGGAGGAGACGGATGAGAAAGTATCGCGAGGCTTTAGTTTCTGTCCTTATAGTCACAGGGATAATCCTGATTGCTTACTGGGTTTTTGGCCCTTCCAAAGCAACTGCCACGCTTCTGTCTGGCCTTACCCTGGCTTCCCTTTATTTCCTGTTAGGAGCAGGCCTTTCGCTCATTTTCGGCCTTATGGACGTCCTGAACTTTGCCCACGGGATAATCTTCATGATCGGAGCTTACATAGGCTACACTATTTATGGCAACCCTCGCCTCATCCTCAACACGGTGCCTCTTTTCCTGAATCTGGCAGCCGGGGTAATGCTGGGTTCTTTCATCAGACGATTACTGGAGTGGTATGGGGTCAATGCGATAAACAGGCGCTTCTTTACCTTTGCTACAGCCCTGGTTGGCATTATCGTTCTGATCTGGGGAGTTAAAGGATTCCCCCTGCGCCCCCTGGTCGCTTTTGAGCCCACAACCCCTGGGGGAGCTATCCCCACTGCCCTTGCTCAGGAACCTTTACCCCGTATGGCAGCGCGTTTGGGGTGGATGGTCCTTTCTGGAATGCTTTTGGGTTTAGCCCTGAAACCCCAGAAAAAAGAAGAAATAAGGCCCAAAGATTTTATCCGCTATTTTTCCTGGGTTCTCAGCCTTGTTATTATGGCTTTCTTTATCCTCTTCGTCCGGAATGCGGCAGAACGATTCCTGTTGGGGCTTTCCACCGACGTTCGCTTCATCCTTGCCCTACTTGCCGGTGCCGCCACCGGAGGGATTCTCGGAGCATTTATAGAAACTTCTTTCATACGGCCTTTCTATGGCCGCACTATTACCCAAATTGTGCTTACGTTGGGGTTAATGTTTGCAGGAGGGGAGTTGGTCAAAGCTATCTGGGGTAAAGAGGGCCGTGCTCCGATGCCTGCCCTTTCCCTTTTTGCAGAAAGCTGTCGCTCTCCCAACCTGATAGCCTGGTTTAGAGAACACTGTTCTTCCATTGACGTGCTGGGGCGAGCTTTCCCCACTTACCGGCTCTTCATCATATTCATAGGGGTGCTCATTTTGGTGGGGGTTACATTGCTTCTCCGATATACCCGTTTGGGGATGATTGTGAGAGCTGGAGTTCAAGATAGCGAGATGGTAGAAGCTTTGGGGATCAATGTCCGGCGCGTTTTTACCCTGGTTTTTGCCCTCGGTTCAGCCCTGGCAGCCCTGGGAGGAGTGGTAGCCGCCCCCTTTGTAGGTGTTTACCCGGACATGGGTGGCATATTCCAGCTCCAGGCTTTTATAGCCGTAGTTATTGGCGGAATGGGCAGTTATACTGGCACTGCTGTTGGAGCTTTAATTTTAGGATTAGCCCGGGCCTTTGGAGACACCCTCGTAACGACAGGGTTCACCATCCCGGGAACGGCTTATGCCTGGCGAGCTTCTCCAGCCATAGCTCGCGCTTCTATCGTTCTTATAATGGCTCTGGTGCTTTTAGTGCGGCCTGCCGGAATATTCGGAAAAAAGGGGTAAAGCTATGAGAGGGACTCTTCGCCGATGGTTAAAGCTTTTAGAAACTTGGCGCGGGAGTTTGGTCTTATTGATCTTACTGCTCTCTTTCCCCTTTATCGGCGGACTGATTTTAGGAGAGCCGGCCAGTGTTAGCCCTCAATTGCGAGGCATAAGCCGCGTCCTGGCTCTGGCCGAAACAGGGGAAGCTAAGTTCTGGCAGGGAATGATTATCCAGATGCTAATATTGGGCGTCTTTGCCATGAGCTATGATTTGCTCCTGGGCTATACCGGCATCATCTCTTTCGGCCACGCAATGTTTTATGGAACGGGTGGTTATGTGGTAGGCCTCCTGGTCAAACACGCCCGGTGGTCCGTATGGGAAGCGATGGCCATGGTAGTTCTGGTGGCATTGCTTCAAAGCTTTGTGATCGGAGTCCTTTCACTGCGAGTGCGTGGCGTTTATCTGGCAATGGTAACTTTAGCCTTCGCTGAGTTCTTCTACATCCTGGCCGAAGCCACTGATTTCCGTCACTATACTGGCGCTGACGATGGCCTGCACGGTATTTACCCACCCCCGTTTCTAAGCCCCACTACCAACCGCACCAATTTCTACTTTTTCACCCTCGCTTTTTTCATAGTAATGTATCTTGTTGCACATCGGCTGGTGAATTCCCCCACCGGGCGAGTTATGATAGCAATTCGGGAAAATGAAGCCCGCACCGCAATGCTTGGCTACAACACCTTTGTTTACAAGCTGATCGCCATCATGGCCTCAGGGGTCATGGCCTCCCTGGCCGGTTCCTTCAACGCCCTTTTTAACCTTGGAGTTACCCCCTCGGTCCTGAGCGTAGGCACCACAATAGAAGTGATAGCTATGACTATTGTCGGAGGGGTGGGGACCCTCAGCGGCCCAGTATTAGGAGCAGCTATTGTTCACCTTCTGGGCTACTGGCTAAACCGACTCCTCGGGCCCGCATGGGTGCTTGCCTTTGGAGTCGCTTTTGTGCTAATCGTAATATTCCTCCCCTACGGGATTGTGGGGACCTGGAGAACCCGAAGCTTCCAGTGGAAAGCAACATGGCAGCGTTACCTTAGGATGGTAGCTTCGCGAATATCCCTAAAGATGTAGCTTTCCTCCCCAGTGTAATCCCCACAGCCAGCAGCACAAATTTCCCCCTTTGTTTCTATTTTGACTTACCTATGGAGCGATGATATCATTTTTAGGGAGGAGGGAAATGCTCACAGAGGTGGAAAGGGCCATAAGGGAAAGGCGTTCTGTAAGGGCCTACAGGGATGAGCCCGTTCCAGAGGAACTTCTTCAGAGAATTCTGGAGGCTGCCCGCTGGGCCGCAAGTGGCGCTAACGCCCAACCATGGCACTTCATAGTAGTCCGTGATAAGAAAAATAGGGAATTCCTCAGCGCTCACTCCCGTTTCCTCTTCGTGCAGAATCGGCACATATCCGAAGCCCCTGTAAGCATAATAATCTGCGGCGACCCCCGCCGGAGCAAGTGGTACTGGGCCGATTGCTCCCTGGCCGGAGCCAATATAATGCTTGCAGCTCACGCCCTCGGCCTGGGAACATGCTGGATAGGAATCTTTGATGCCCCAGCTATTAAAAGATACTTTGCCATCCCCGACCACCTGGAAATAGTGGCCATCATAACTCTCGGCTACCCTGAAGAGGTTCCCACCGCCCCTGCAAGGCTGCCGCTGGAAAAGATAGTTCACTACGAGACCTTTGACCCCTCCCATACCCCCTCCCTCGTGGATGTAGCCACTAAAACAGGGCCCTTGACGGTTGCCCACAAAATCGTTAAGCTTATCCTCAGGAGGTAAAACTATGAAGAGACTTATAGAAGGGGTTAAAGTGCGCCAGCTCAGGGTCATACCCGATGAAAGAGGCTACCTTATGGAGATGCTCCGCTCCGATTGGGAAGAATTTCAGAAATTCGGGCAGGTCTACGTGACAGCCGTCTACCCGGGAGTGGTCAAGGGCTGGCACTACCACAAAAAGCAAACCGACCATTTCGTGTGCGTAAAAGGGATGGCTAAAGTAGTGCTCTACGATGGCCGGGAAGGTTCCCCCACCTACGGGGAAATAAACGAGTTCTTCATCGGCGAGCTCAACCCCGTGCTACTAACCATACCCCCGGGCGTTATCCACGGCTTTAAAGGTATAAGCACCGATATGACCCTCATTGTCAATATCCCGACCGAACTCTACGATTACGAGAACCCTGACGAATACCGCATTCCACCTCACAGCGGGGAAATCCCCTACGATTGGGCCAGGAAGGACGGGTAAATGGATACCGAAAAAAAGCTGGAGCTTTTGGGAAAAGCTGCTCAGTATGATCTCTGCGGAGAGGCGTGTAGCCCCAATGTCCATCGGATAAAAGATGACCTGGGGCGCTGGCTATATCCAGCTGTTCTGCCCGATGGGAAAAGGGTTATACTTCTCAAAGTCCTCCTGAGCAATGCCTGCGTCAATAACTGCCTTTACTGCGCCAACAGAGCCGGGCGAGATTGCCCCAGAATGTCTTTTACCCCGGAAGAACTCGCTTCCATTTTCGACCACCTCTGGCGCAGGGGCACAGTCAAGGGCCTTTTTCTTAGTTCAGCGATAGACGGCAGCCCTGATGAAGTGATGGCCCGGATGATCGCAACTGCGGAGATTATCCGGCGCCGGTACGGTTTTCACGGATACATTCATCTTAAAGTGATTCCCGGAGCCAGCAGGGCAGCCGTAGAAGCCATGGCGCGCTGGGCTACGAGAATGTCGGTGAACCTTGAAGCTCCATCCCCAGAAACCTTGAACCGCATAGCTCCGGGCAAAAACTTTACTGAGAACCTTTTCGCCCCCATTGCTTGGATCAAAGAATTGATGGAAGAAGGAAAAGCCCTCCTCCCAGCCGGACAAACCACACAGTTTATGGTAGGCCCGGGAGGGGAAAGGGACCGGGACCTCCTTCGTCTGGCCCAATCTTTATACAGAGATTTTGGCATGCAACGCATTTATTACAGCGCCTTCCAGCCTGTCCCCAATACTCCCCTTGAGGCTCATCCTCCGACCCCCGCCTGGCGTGAGCACCGCCTTTACCAGGCCGATTTCCTCATAAGGCGCTACGGTTTCACCGTGGAGGAATTGACCTTTAATTCTGACGGCAACCTCCCAAGAGAAGGTGATCCCAAGCTCCTCTGGGCCTTGAAACATCCGGAGTTTTTCCCGGTGGAAGTGAACACCGCCGATTACCATCAGCTCTTGAGAGTCCCTGGTATAGGCCCCCGCTCAGCCCGGAAGATAATCGCCGAGCGCAAAAAAGGAGCTATAAGCTTCATTGAAGACCTGAAAAAGCTTGGGGTAATAACCGGGCGAGCAGCTCCTTTTATAACCCTTAAAGGTAAAAGGCCAGCATTTCAAATCGGTCTCCTTTAACTGGAGGGGAAATGCGTTTTCTCATAACCGGAGGAGCAGGTTTCATCGGGGCAGCCCTGGCCAACAGGCTTGTCCGGATGGGACATCACGTAAGGGTGATAGACGACCTGAGCGCTGGAGACCCCTCTCGCCTTGACCCCAAAGTAATCTTTACCCGTGGGGATGTCCGGGATGTACCAAGGCTCTGGAACCTCCTGCAAGGAGTGGATTGTGTCTATCATCTGGCAGCCAAGGTTTCAGTCCCTGAATCAGTCCTTTACCCCAGAGAGTACAACGAAGTAAACGTAGGTGGAACGGTAGCCCTGATGGTGGCGGTAAGAGATGTGGGGGTCAAGCGTGTTATCCTCGCTTCATCGGGTGCTGTTTACGGCGAACAGAAAGAGCAGCCAGTAAAAGAAACGCAAAAGCCTAACCCCCAATCCCCTTACGCCGTCAGCAAGCTGGCCTCAGAATATTATGTCAATACCCTCGGGGCGCTTTATGGCATAGAAACGGTTATCCTGAGGATCTTCAATGCCTATGGGCCAGGGCAATACCTTACTTTCCATCATCCCCCAGTTATCCCCCAGTTCATGAAAAAGGCTGTGGAAGGGGGAACACTGGTCATCTACGGCAACGGGAACCAAACGAGGGACTTTGTTTACATTGACGATGTGGTGGATGCACTGGTGGCAGCAGCTACAGCCAATAACGTGAACAGAGCTATCATAAACGTGGGCAGCGGTGAAGAGACCAGCATAAACGATCTGGCCAAAAAGGTGGCCAAGGTGGTTGGTCGGGAAGTGGAGGTAATTCACAACAAAGCCGAAAGCGGGGGGGTATCACGCCTCGTAGCTGACCTGACCCGAGCTCAGGAGCTTCTGGGCTACAGGCCAAAAGTCACCCTGATGGAGGGTCTCAGAAGGCTATTGGAATTAGACCCTCGCTTTCGCATCAGCCGATGAGGGATAGATTCACGGCAATAATTATCGTCCTTCTTGCTTTCAGCATCCGCCTTGGGGGCATCCTTTCTCAAAGCCTCTGGAGAGATGAAGTTGATGCCGTTCTTTTCGCTTCGGCTCCTCTGAAAGAGGTGCTGGGGTATTTCACCCACCCAGGGTGGAATGGCCCCCTTTACTACCTTTTGCTGAAAGGATGGCTCCACTTGGCAGGGAAAGGGGAATTTGCCCTTCGTTATTTTTCTTTGCTTTTCGGCGTTCTATCCTTACCCCTTATTTTTAAGCTGGCCCAAAATTTCCTCCCAGAGCGCTTCGCTCTCATGGCCATGCTCCTCTCAGGCCTTTCGCCCTACCTGGTCTGGTACTCCCAGGAGGGCAAAATGTATGGATTGTGGCTGTTTCTGGCAACTTTAGCTTTTTTCCTGCACTTAAGGGCCCTGGAGAGGGGAGGATTGAAGCGCTGGGCTTTGTATCTGATGGCCGTTACAGCTAACTTTTACGTCCATTTCCACAGCCTTTTCATGATACTGGGGCAACTGACGCTTTACCTCTGGCCGGAGTACCATAAAAAGTGGCGGGAAGGACTCCTGGCCCACTCAATCCTTATACTGCCCTTCTGGCCCGCAACCCGCTGGCTTATACTATCCTTCTTTTCCCCAAATCCCACCGGGTTTCCGTACTATCCTCTCTCCGATATGTTTGGTATCCTCTTTACCGGGTGGAGCTGCGGCATCCTTAGCACCCTGTGGCCCTGGTCCCTTGTTCCCGCAGGGCTGACCGCTCTGGGAGCTCTCGCCGAGGGCAAGATTGCCCTCCAATTGGGAGCCATCCTTCTGCTCCCGGTTCTCGGGCTTTTTGGAGTCTGCCTCCGCAAGCCCCTTTTCACAGACCGCTACCTTATCTTCCTTGCGCCATTTTTCTACATATTGCTGTCATTGGGATTGAGTTTTTGGCGGGCGAAGAAGAAGTTCCTTGAGCCTGGTTTAATTCTGGCCCTTTTATTGGTGAACGCCGAAGCTCTCTTGAGCCAGAGCCGTTTTCCGATAAAGAGCGATTTCAGAGAGGCTGTGGCCCTCTTCAAAAAGTATGCTTCCGAGGGCGACGTAGTGGTATTCCAGATTCCCTACGTGCGCCGCGTTTTTGATTACTACCTGGCCGGAGAAAAACCCTATATTCCAGTGGAAGCGCCTTATACCAATTGGGGCATGACACCGAAGCAGGTGGATAGTTACCTCAAAAGCCATACCGGCTACCACCGCCGGGTATGGCTGGTCCTGAGCGAGGCGGAAATGTGGGATTCAAGAGGACTTGTGGAAAAGTGGTTTGAGGAGAACTTTACCCCTGAATTGAGGGGACGCCTTGTCCGAGTAACGATAACCCTCTACTCCCGCCCTGAGCCCCTGGTAGACCTGAGGGCCCTGCGCTACAGATGTTTTCTACCTCTGGTCTTACGGCAAAAATAAAGGGAGCCGGTTTCTAAGTAATGGCTCCGGCCCCCTTCTCTTTACCAGACCAGCGGCCAATACCCTGGTCTCCAGCGTTTACTTCATCATCGGGATCTTCAGGTTGTATTTCTTGGCCACGGCGATGGCCTCCTCGTATCCCGCATCCACATGGCGGATAACCCCCATCCACGGGTCAGCCGTGAGAACCCGCTCCAGGCGGCGGGCTGCTTCTGGGGTGCCATCGGCCACGATTACCTGGCCAGCATGGATGGAGTAGCCCACACCTACCCCCCCGCCGGAATGGATGGCCACCCAGGTAGCGCCACAGACGGCATTGAGAAGAGCGTTGAGGAGAGGCCAGTCGGCAATGGCATCAGAGCCATCCTTCATCCCCTCTGTCTCCCGCCTGGGCGATGCCACCGAACCAGCATCAAGGTGGTCTCGCCCTATGACGATAGGAGCTTTCACCTTACCTGAGGCCACCAGTTCGTTGAATTTGAGGCCGGCCTTGTCCCTCTCTCCGTATCCAAGCCAGCAGATGCGGGCCGGTAGACCCTGGAACTTCACCTTCTTCTGAGCCATCTTTATCCAGCGCACCAGATATTCATCTTCGGGGAAGAGCTCAATGATAGCCTGGTCCGTCACGTAGATGTCCTCGGGGTCACCGGAAAGAGCCACCCAGCGGAAAGGCCCCTTGCCCTGACAGAAAAGGGGACGGATGTAAGCCAGAACGAAGCCGGGATAGTTGAAAGCATCTTTCACACCGGCATCGTAGGCCCTCTGGCGCAGGTTGTTACCGTAGTCAAAAACGATGGCCCCCCGCTTCTGGAACTCCAGCATGGCCTGAACATGTTCAGCCATGGAAGCCATAGAGCGACGCACGTATTCTTTAGGGTCTTTGCCACGGAGCTCGGCGGCTTCTTCTACAGAGAGGCCTTTGGGTATATACATAAGTGGGTCATGGGCTGGAGTTTGGTCGGTGACCACATCGGGAGTTATGCCTCTGACCACCAGCTCGGGGTAGACGTCAGCAGCGTTCCCTATGAGGCCTATGGATTTAGCCTCTCCTTTCTTGAGGGCCTCCTCCACCATGGTCATGGCCTCTTCCAGATCGTTCACCACTACATCCAGGTAACCGGTTTCCAGACGCCTCTGAGCTCTCCAGGGATCTACTTCCACTATGAGAGCCACTCCTTCGTTCATAGTCACAGCGAGGGGTTGTGCTCCTCCCATCTCACCCAGGCCAGCGCTCAGGACGAATTTGCCCTTGAGGCTTGGCCACCCAGCTGAGCGAGCAGCGGCGGCAAAGGTTTCATAAGTGCCCTGAAGGATTCCCTGGGTGCCTATGTAGATCCAGGCCCCTGCTGTCATCTGGGCGAACATTATCAGGCCCAGGCGCTCCAGTTCATCAAAATACTCCTGGGTTGCCCAAGCCGGAACCAGGTTAGAGTTGGCCATCAGGACCCTTGGAGCATCCAGGTGAGTGCGAAAAACTCCTACCGGTTTTCCTGACTGGATAAGGAGGGTTTCATCGGGCTCCATCTCTTCCAGGGTGCGGAGGATGGCATCAAAGCACTCCCAGTTCCTGGCGGCCTTTCCCCTTCCCCCGTAAACGATTAGGTTGTCGGGGTCACCGGCTACTTCCGGGTCCAGATTGTTTTGGAGCATCCTGTAAGGGGCTTCAAGGAGCCAGCTTTTGCAGTGGAGTTGAGTTCCCCTCGGCGCGCGAACTATCCTTTTGGGCATAGTCCACCTCCTTTACCTGAAGTTTAAATTCCTCCGAGATAAGCAGCCTGCACTTTTGGATTCAGCCTCAGCTCTTCAGCACTCCCCTCCAGAACGATTCGGCCGTTTTCCAGCACATAACCCCTCTGCACGATCTTGAGGGCTTCATGGGCGTTCTGTTCCACCATTAAGATTGAGACACCTTCCCGGTGCAGTTCGTTTAGAGCCTTAAAAACCATTCCCACTATTATTGGGGAAAGCCCCATGGAGACCTCATCTACCAGGAGAAGGCGGGGCTTCCTCATGACAGCCCTCCCGATAGCCAGCATTTGCTGCTCCCCACCGGAAAGGGTTCCCGCTTTCTGACGGCGCCTTTCGGCCAGGATGGGGAAAAGGGAAAAAACTGTATCAAGCCTTTCTCTAAACTTTTTCGGGTTTGACTCCAAATAAGCGCCGAGACGCAGGTTTTCCTCTACCGAAAGGTCCGGAAAAATCCGGCGTCCTTCCGGAACCACAGCCATGCCCCGCGCTGCCCTCTCCCAGGGAGGTAGCAAAGTGATGTCTTCCCCTTCAAACTCTATACGTCCTCCAATGGGCCTGACCCAGCCTGTAAGGGCCTTTATAAGGGTGCTCTTACCAGCACCGTTGGCTCCGAGAACAGCGATGGCTTCTCCGTCTTCAACGGTCAACGAAACTCCGTGGAGGACGATAGCCTGGCTGTAAGCCACTCTGAGGTTTTCCACCTTAAGCATTTCAATCCTCCATGGCAGTGTGACCCAGATATGCTTCTATAACTTTCGGATTTTTCCGAATTTCATCAGGTTTGCCCTCGGCAATTACCTGACCGTGCGCCAGAACCACTATCCTCTGGGAGAGGCCCATGGCAAAGGGCATGTTGTGCTCCACCAGGATTACTGTAATCCCATCGGAATGGAGCTGACGGATCAGCCCTGCCAGCTGTTCCAGCTCTTCGTGGATGAGCCCCGCCGCTGGT